>JAYVND010000675.1:0-3164 GCA_043758635.1 Bdellovibrionales bacterium | reverse complement strand
TCCTGTGTAAACAGATGGTTGTCGTTAGATAACACCCATTTTGAGGAGTTCCCGTTTTCTTACAATTCAAATTCCCACCAGCCGCGGGACGCGGCCCTGAAAACGCAACCAATGCGAATTGTCTCAGTGTCTTCAAAGATGGGGGCAGATTCAGATTCTTGAATGATTGGCACGAGACTGTATTCATTTCCATCCTAACGGAGGCAAAATTAAATGTTCCATGCGATGAATCACGCTACACATTTGTTTCTATAGCACTAAGGAGTTATCGAACACCGTTGACGAGCATACCCCTGTGGGGTATTGATAACTTCGATAAGTTGCAAAGTCAATGGCATGAAAGATGGGAGCTAGGATGACAGGTAAGTCTTCGAAAACGCCGAAAGCGGCCAGAAAAAAAATTCGAAAACTAGCGTCTCACCAGAGCCGGTTCATCCTGACCACGCTGCGACCATCACGCGACTGAAAAGAGTTCGTGGTCAGATCGACGGGGTCGAGAAAATGATCGTTGATCGACGTTATTGCCCCGATATTATGAATCAATTACGAGCCGCAGCGTCTGCAATCAGGGCTGTGGAATCGCAGGTTTTAAGTCGGCATCTACGCCACTGCGTAACAGATGCTATTCAATCGCATGATCCAAACGCCGCCGATGCGAAGATTGCCGAGATCTTAGCGCTTTTTGATAGATGACTTCAGATACGGCGGGGACCGATCGAGAAGAGACGTCAGCCAACTCCAAACCTGATAAACACCTTCGATAGTTTGTTGCTAGACGCAAATGTTTCCGACCTCACCACTTGATTTCTTGTTGAAACAGCCGGTTATTCAAAATCTAGGGCGGCCCGTATCTCTAAAGTTGCTTAAATAAAAACGGCACCCATCACGCCATTCGCAAATTACCAATGCCGGCAGAAAGAGCTGGGACCAATATGGAACACACGCACGATCACCCGGAGAGTCATGATGGGTCTGGTCATCCGCAAAGTCCTGGACACAGCTGCTGCGCTTCGAATGAAAAATCACCGCCCGACAATCTCGTAACCGACCCGGTTTGCGTCATGAAGATCAACCAGGTGACTGCTATGGGCGGAAAGAGTACCTTCAACGGTCACGATTATTTCTTCTGCAACCCGAAGTGCAAAACGAAGTTTGATGCCGATCCCGCCCGCTATCTTCTAAAAAATACACAAGTCGATTGGGTGAGTGCAGATGATAAGAAGAAAATGTACACGTGCCCGATGCACCCTGAAGTTCGTCAGCCAGGTCCAGGGAGCTGCCCCATTTGCGGGATGGCGCTCGAGGCAGAGGAAGTTTCGTTAGAGGAGGAAGAAAATCCGGAACTCGTCGACTTCACACACAGGCTTAAAGTGAGCTCTGCGCTTGCTGTTCCACTTTTTATACTTGCGATGTCAGATGTTATTCCGGGACAGCCCGTCCAACACGCACTCTCGCATTGGCAGTATGCGGGTCTTCAATTTTTGCTCGCGACCCCAGTTGTTCTCTGGGCTGGCTTCCCATTCTTTCAGCGCGGGTGGGATTCCCTGAAGTCCTGGCATCTAAACATGTTTACTCTTGTGGCCCTCGGGACAGGTGTGGCTTACGCGTTTAGTGTGATCGCCACATTCTTTCCTGGATTTTTCCCCGCGAGTCTAAGAGTTCACGAAGGCATGGTGCCGCTCTACTATGAGGCTGCCGCAGTTATCGTCACCCTAGTTTTGCTTAGACAAGTTTTAGAACTCCGTGCCCGCAGTCATACTGGAAACGCTATACGAGCACTGTTGGGTCTTGCGCCCAAGACAGCCAGACGAGTTCTGGCTGGCGGATCGGAAGAAGATGTTCCCGTAGAGTCGATCAGACTTGGAGATCTCTTAAGAGTGCGTCCTGGTGAAAAAGTTCCGGTCGACGGCGAATTGACTGAAGGACAAAGCGCCGTTGATGAATCAATGATCACCGGAGAGCCAATCCCGGTGCAGAAGGAAATCGGAAGCAAAATCACGGGCGCGACGGTTAATACGACCGGATCTTTTGTTATGCGAGCCACTAGGATTGGTTCCGATACTCTTCTCTCGCAAATTGTGAAGATGGTCAGTCAAGCGCAACGCAGCCGAGCGCCGATTCAAAGGCTTGCCGACACCGTCGCGGCCTATTTTGTGCCTGCAGTCGTTCTTGTAGCGATCGCGACTGCGTTCGCTTGGTATTTTTTCGGGCCCGATCCAAAACTCACTCATGCGATCGTTAACGCCGTTGCTGTTCTCATTATTGCGTGTCCTTGCGCACTGGGCTTAGCAACACCAATGGCCATTATGGTTGGGACTGGTAAAGGCGCAACCCATGGAGTCCTGGTGAAGAACGCCGAGTCTCTTGAGCGGTTAGCGAAAATCACCACCTTGATAGTGGACAAAACTGGAACCTTGACCGAAGGAAAGCCAAAACTTTCTATCGTGCGAGCTATCAATGGCTTCACTGAGAGCGATGTCCTGGAATTAGCCGCAGCGCTTGAGACTTTAAGCGAGCATCCGCTCGCTGGTGCTATCGTGACCGGCGCGAAAGATCGATCGCTTCAGCTTTCAGCCGTCTCAGATTTTATATCAATCACAGGAATGGGAGTGACAGGAGTCGTAAATGGCAAAAAAGTTATCGCAGGCAACGCGAAGCTTTTAGAATCGAATGCGGTCTCGTCCGACGAACTCTCTCAGATCGCAAGGGAGCTTCAGGCAAAAGGCCATGGAGCGATGTTGGTGGCGATTGATGGTAGAGCAGCAGGCGTAATTGCGGTCTATGATCCTATAAAATCAACATCGAAAAGTGCGATCCAATATTTTCAGATGTTAGGAATCGAGGTAGCCATGTTGACCGGCGATAATAGAGTTACGGCCGAAGTTGTTGCACGCGAGCTCGGAATTGAAAGCTTCGAGGCCGAAGTTTTACCCGCCCAAAAACTAGAAGCGGTTCGCAAACTTCAAGCCCAAGGCAAGCGAGTTGCAATGGCTGGAGATGGAATTAACGATGCACCTGCACTAGCGGCGGCCGACGTCGGTATCGCAATGGGCACGGGGACGGACGTTGCGATCGAAAGTGCAGGGATCACGCTTGTAAAAGGAGATCTGATCGGAATCGAGCGTGCCCATAAATTGGGTCAAGCAACGATGAAAAACATAAGA
>JAYVND010000674.1:0-3165 GCA_043758635.1 Bdellovibrionales bacterium | reverse complement strand
CGCCTAAACCAAATTCATCTAAAAAGTGTAGCCAAGCAAGGCCCTCTTTTTGATATTTTCGAAGTCGCCCGGAAAAACTTGCGACTGGCTCTACCGGCTTAAGCCCGGAGAAGCGTTTTATCTTTTCGCGAAGATTTTTGAACTTCTGATCGAGTTTGAGGTTCTCTTCGTTTTCTAGCAAAGAACTTAAAAGGAGTCCTTGGGATGTGCCGAAGCGAAGATTTTCACCACTTTTTTCGGCAAAGATGGCGAGCTTTTCGAGACGTTTTGCAAGCTGCTCACTAATAAGTCCAAGAGATCCATTAGGAAGTGGCACAAACTTTTCACCCCGGTTGACGGCTTCCAAAATTGAGGGGTACTTAACCCACGTGCCAGAGAATCCCGCCTGACCATCGACCTCAAACCAATCAATACCCGAAGACACTGCAATCTTAAAATCGCTAGACTCTATGATTTTTTTATTCTCAAGAGTGACGCTCAGGCCTCTCGTGAGACATGTTTTTACAAACTCGGCCAATGCCTGCCGGTTGAGAAAAGGTTGTTCACTTTCGATCCGCCGATCTAGGAGCTCAAGCGGAAGTTGACTGAAAACGGCAGATTCGTCTTGATAAGACCTTCGATAGATTCTCTTGTCGTCATGAGATGGCAAGAGCGCACACGAATTCCAGTACGATGCCGAGCGCGAACCATATTGAAAATTGAGATCGACGACAAATCGATCGCGGCTCGATTTTCGATCCGTTGTTATCTCGACTCGGTAGCTTGGGGTGCATGAGACCTCTTCCCATTTCAACTTCGGGGGTAGTTCAAACGCGATGTTCTGATTGAGGATCGCCTCAAGGAAGGCTTCTTCATCTTGCACATCGACTTGAATCGCGCCTGTTTCCAACGTCGCAAACCAGGCCTGTTCTTTTTCATTGAGATCTAAAAATCCGATCTGGTTTTTAAAACGATAAAGATTCGGCTCGGCCAGCAGTTGCAGCGCCTGCAAAGGGATCTCGCCTGCTGGCTCTAGCGCCTGCGCTCGAGTCTCGTGCGACACCTCTCCTGCAATGGCAGATGCTGCGTCATGCGGCACAGGGGGTGCCCTTAATCCCTCAACTTGGGATGTAAACGCATTGAGTATGTAACCCTGAGCGGTTGCAGGGGGTGCGGTGTCGGTTTGTACGCGATCACGGCGCGCGGTTTCGGAGGGTTCAGTTTCCGCGCGTGTGAGTTCAGTTTGTGCGCTTTCGGCTCGTGCAGTTTCGGTGACGCGAAGCTTGATGGGGCCGAACGCGATTTGCGAGAGAAAGAGTGAAACTCCAGATTGTTGAGCTCCATGAATATCCTCTTTTTCTCCGTACACTCTTTCTGAAGCCAGCAAGTCCTTGAATATAACTCGCAACGAACTGACGGGGACGACTCGAGTCGAATAATCCTCGTAATAATGGGAGCGCGAGTCGCGTCCGTAGCGCCTGTTTCCGACTTCAAAAATTGCAATTGCTTTTAAAACGTCTCTAAATTTCGGCTCAAGCTGCGAAACGTCAAGGTTGCGAGTGAGTGCTATCGGCTGAGGATAGCCGCGAACTCCGTCGACGCTGACTTCGGAGGTAAAGAATTTGAGTTGCACCGAATCTGCGTCATCGAAGTCAGGGGTAAGCACGATAAACAAAGTTTTGCTTGATCTTGGCTGAGACGGTTTTTTCTTTATATCGGAACTTGGCTTAAACGCGTCACGCCAGTTTGTTGCGGGGACGCGAATCGTTTGCGACTCAGAGGTAGCGGACGCGGCGCCGGGAGCGGCGGGCGCGGCGCTGGGAGCGGCGGGCGCGGCGCTGGGAGCTGGGCCGGGGACGCGAGCAAGTGGAGTGACGGGAGCTGCGGACGCGGGGCTTGGAGCTCGGCTCGGGCCCGGATTGGGGCCGGGAGCGGGAGATGCCGATTGCTCTGCGGCCAATCTGCCGGCAGGCACGGCAGCTCGTGGAGTGCGGACCGGTGTAGCATCTGAATTCAAGCTTGTAATGACGACTGAGGAAGCATCTCCGAACTCAAGGGTCAGTGGCTTCTTGGGCAGAAAAGTTTTAGAGTCGACCGTTGAATCTAATTTAAGGATGAAGGCCCAAAGATGCTTACAATAATTGCCGTCGTAAAAATGCGGGCAAGTGCAGTAAGCTTTGATTCTCCCCGAAACATTGACCCTGACCAAAACATCGCTCCTGACCCATTCGAGCGAGACACGGTAAGGCACTGTGCCCTTAACTTTGCCGACAGCTCCTTGACCATTCACGTTTATGTCATCAACGAGCGAATCGTAAAAGTAGGCTTCGCCACGGTCGATGGAACTGGCTGGAAAGTATTGCTTGAGACGCTCGCTGAGACTTTGGCTGTGAATCGTTTCGCTCATGAGGAACTATCTAAAGCGAACCTGTCGCGAATGCAATGTTTGCCAATGCCTAACGAATTGACACCTCACTACCCATTTGCGGATATCCGCCAACTTCAGAATTGCTGCGTTAGTTATTTCATCGTAATTTCGGTAACTTAGGGCGCCTAACGGTGGGCATCCTTCTTGTACTACACAGGGTTGAGTCGGTGGCCGGAATGAATTTCGGCCACCTCGTTTTGCATTTTGAAAAGCGTCTCAAAAAGCGTCTCGAAATGTGACGTGACTTGCATCTTGATCTTACGGAAGGACAACGGTTTGAAAAATTGGATTCTCTTTAATTTGGTTTTGCTTATGATGCTAGTGACTGGAGCAGCTTATGCTCAAGTTCAAATGGTCGCGGCATCATCGCAGTCGGTGCGACTTGCGCTTGCGTCCCAAACTTTGCGTGACCCGGCCTCAACGAAGCCCGTTGCAAAGATCACCGATGAAGACGAAATTGCTGGCGAAATGGATGCCGCTAATAATTCGGCCCAAGCCACTTATCAAAAGCGCGCGGCTGAGCTTCAGGAGCAAGAGCCGACTCCGAGCCTTCAGCTCGAGAGATCAGTTCAAACTCCAGTTCAACGGCCAACCCTTACCCGCGCACAAAGACCAATGCAGTACCGCCCAACGAAGACGTCGAAGCAGCAGATTGATGAGGGAGATTACAATCCTTATAAGGCATCACCCGCTCGTCATGCTTCTACCAGACCCGCGACTCGCACTCGCGTGCAAACTCAGCCTGTTTACCGTGAAGC
>JAYVND010000673.1:0-3165 GCA_043758635.1 Bdellovibrionales bacterium | reverse complement strand
CTAAGCCATAAGACGCTCACTCAAATCCAAATGGGTGGGTTCACAGAGTCTCAAAATGTTTCAAAATTTTTTGAAAGTGTCGAGGAGGTGGTCATAGCGAGACGCCGTACTGCAAACCGGACTTCTTACCCGAGCCAATTCAATCAGTTGGCCATTTCGTCAAACTGCTGGTCGCCGTCAGCCTACTGGCAGGTGGACTGGTTTGGCATCACCTGTCGGGGCCTGCCTCGCCCGCTTCCTCAAATGTCTCTGACTCTCACGACAGCTCGCTGACTCTACGCGCCTCCGTGGAGAATAATCACTCCGCGTCTGTGGAGATCATCACTTCGCGAATCATTCGAACGATCACTTCTTGCTGAGATATTTTTTCAGTCAACTCAGCGATTGCATCCGCATTTTTATCGGCGCCGTCCTTCAACAGTGCCTGCCGTTTTTGATCGAGCAATGCGGTCTTCGAAATCAGCAGATACGCAATCGAATCCGCAGTGGCGGTTTGAGCCGCGCGATATTTATGCTGTCCAGATGCCGATACGAACTCCGCAACCGCTCCGAAAGTCGGGAGGCAACTTCGATCGTTCTCGGTGCAAACTCGTAAACGATCGAGCATTGTCGGATCGAGATCCGAGACGAGATCAGTAAGTGCGGTCACGAGAGCCGTGGTTTGTGTGTCGAGATCAAACGACGCTGGCAAATAGGCTTTCACAAAATTGCCGTTGGCGAGTTGCAAATTGGCCGTGGCCACATCGGGTGACATGGTGATCATCGAAGACACCAAGTCCCCGACTGCTGGTGACGATTGATCGAACTGAAATGCGCTTCCAGAGAGTGAAGCTTCGATATATTTATTCACCCCGACTGAATTCCTCGCAAGCGCCATGAGCGCCACATACTTATCAAGAAAAGAGCCGATGCTCGCTGCTTTAGAAACTCCGCCTTCATTCGACGCGGATGCGTAAAATGGATGCCCGACCCGCCCCAACGGAATGCGCGCAATATTCAATTTCGCTTGAGCCGCGAACTGATCCTGCGGCAATAAGTTTTGCCGAGTCGCAAGAGTTGCAATCTCGTCATCTGATCCCGTTGCTAAGCGCTGTAAACGATAGGGCTCGCCTGAGACCGTAGCTACCGCTAAGAACACGCCCGGCTCAGGATTTCCAATGACGCGGCGGAAGTATTGAATCGCTTCGTTATTTGCATAAATTAAGTCTGCAAACCCACCTGGTTTATAGTCTGATATTTTCTTTTTTAACAGATGCGTCGATGGGTCAACCAACGCGCCAGCAAAAGTTGAATCGTCGCCAGGGCTGACGCCCATTTTTGAAGCCTCATTGGGATCACAAATATTTCCCATCTCGCCGTTTGTTACAGATTCGCGGATGATGTCCTGGTCGCAGTCTGTTGCTCTCGACAGAGTCGACCCGCTTTTGCTGAGCTGATAAACAAACTCATCCATCACCATCCGGATGTTTGTCATGCGCGTGAGCGCACGCATTGGGTAGATCGAAACAATCCTGTCAAAGTCGGCGCGTCCGCGGCGCAGATGACTTAAAACCCAGTTGTTTTCAATTCGACTGATTTCGTTTAATGTGATTTCAGAGACGGTGGCACCTCGGTCAAACTCGCGGCAGCGAATGTCTTCATTGAGTTGGTGATCGGTGCAAAAAAGAAAGCCGGCTTTCGCCGCTTGATCGGTCTTTCGGTCGATCGAACGGTTGTATCCGTAGCGGATGGCGGCCTTGTCGTACGGACCGAGACCCGCGTCTTGCGAGAAAAAATCAGCGCCGTAGTCCATGATCGAAGAGTATGCGTAAGGGGCCAAATCATCATCGGTGACAGAAGGGTCACCGGCATCGACGCGCGTTTTCAATGCGTAGTACTCAGGAGTATAATGTTGATTATCTGCGCTCGCGATAAAGTTGTGGCGCAAACCAAAGGAATGACCCATTTCATGGAGAAGCGTTGTGAAGAACGTGCTGTCGGCAACGTCTGACTTGATTTTTTCACGAAGCTCAACCAGATCTTTCAGATTCGCGTGTTTGCGCGCGAGTTTCGCTAGGTAGCGAAGCGTCGCTTCTTCCACAAATTCGGCTCCATGCACTCCCGCCGCCGATTGCATGAGAGCAATCGATTTTTCAGCTCGGAGAGCATCGTCATCCATCGATAGACCAACTAGCCCATGCGTCGCCTTATACACTGACGCGAGGGGACTCGCGACTGAGTTTGAGTTTGAGTTTGAGTTTGATGTGCGCGTGCTGCCTTCTGCTGCCAAATTGACAATGGGAATCTGAAAACTAAAACCCTGTGCTTTCTGACCGAAGATCAATGATATTCGATCCAGTTCACTGCTCGCGAAAAGCTCGGGGTGTTTTGCCATTAAGCTTTGTTTTCTTAATTTCGTTTGAGTCGCACTTCTTTGCAAGCGCGCCACGTTGGAGCGAAGATTCGCTCGCATCAAATCGCTGGCTCTCACCCGAGTGCTCTCGTGCGAGTTCAAACCGAGATTTGAGCTTGCGCGCGCGCGAAGTTTTGCATCGCGCTCAGCCAGGCCCGCGCGGCTTAAACCGCCGAGCACCTCCGGCGCAAAGTGCGCTGTCGAGTCAGAGTGCGTGTTAAGCGGGGCGATTGCCGTCGGCTGCGATTCTGCATCACCGAAATCAGCAACCGAAAGTTGCTTGAGACTTGTGAGGGGGACTTGAGATTGTCCGATCACGGCGCTTGCAGCCTCCGGATCCCGTTCGACTAAATCTAAGAAATCATCCACTTCGCCCATCACCGTGTTGATGCCATCTTCGTATATTGTGGCACGAGCGGCGCGAGTTTCACCCGTGCGCGGATCATCTACACTCTGCGCGATTCCTAGCAGTCCACCGTTTGCCTTCGGCGCGTAGTACGCGATCACATTGTGAGTCGGATCTGATAGCGCCACCCGAGTTTTAGTGTCGAGCACAACGACGTCATCCGTGCGATTGAGTGCCAACTTGAAGGCGTCATTCCACTGCGAGACCGCTTTTTGTGTCAGTTTCAAATAGCGATCTGGGAAGCCGTTGCTTAAGACCCAGACGATCTGGTTTCGCGCGCACGAGCGGGCCTGCGAAGCTTCGCAAACATTATAAAGATGCGCATAAGATATTATATCGCGATCCAAAAATCCCTTCTCGGGATTTT
>JAYVND010000672.1:0-9873 GCA_043758635.1 Bdellovibrionales bacterium | reverse complement strand
TAATCGCGAAAGGAATCAGTACCTCTCTAGCTCAAATTATTGACCAACTGGGGGTTAGCTCCCAGGCTGTCTTGAATGATTCGGCTCAAATAGCCTCGACATCGCATCAACTCGCTATTGCGACGACACAGCAGTCTTCAGAACTGCTTCAAACCGCTACTGCAATTGACGAGATCAGCGCAATGGTCCAGAAGAATGCTCTTAACTCAGAGCATGCAGCTGAGAGCTCAGAAAGCTCGCGGGAGTTGGCCGAGCAAGGCACGGCCAAAGTAAACCAACTTCGAGGTTCGATGTCAGAAATTCGACTTTCAAATCTCTCTATCATGGAGCAGGTCAATGAAAGCAATAAACAAATGGGCGCCATAGTTGCGGTCATTCAAAACATCTCAACAAAAACAAGTTTGATCAATGACATTGTTTTCCAGACGAAACTTCTTTCATTTAATGCCTCGGTGGAGGCTGCGCGTGCGGGTGAGCAGGGAAAAGGCTTCTCAGTTGTGGCAGAAGAGGTGGGAAAGCTCGCTCAAGTCAGTGGCCAAGCAGCATTGGAAATTGCCGAAATTTTAAAAAGTGGCACCACCAGCGTCCAGAAAATTGTGTTAGAAACGAGCTCTCAGGTCGAAACTCTGATCGCATTTGGACAAGTGAAAGTCGATGCGGGGGAACGAGCAGCCAAGGAATGTGCGGAGCTGTTGGGCGAAATGTTGAGAAATGTCACCCAGGCTGCGTCGATGGTAAAGGAGATTTCGACTGCTAGTCACGAGCAGTCTCAAGGTGTTCAAGAGGTCACTCGGACGATCAATCAAATTAAGACTGGCAATCAGAGTCACGCGCTCGCAGGCGAGCAGACCTCCGTAGCCGCCCAGTCGCTTTCGTCACAGGTCATACAAGTCAACGCAGCCGTTACGCACCTTAAGAAAATCGTCAACGGCGCCGCGTGAAAAAATACTTGGGTCTTCTTATTTCAGCATCACCACTGCAGGCATGTGCAAGGCCACATTTGGAAGGCCACTTTTGGAAGAATGTTATATTTCATTCAACGAGGACCATTCGGATTAACTCAGACGGTTCGCCGGTTGATGGCGCAAATAAGGATGGCTTAATAATTCACTTTCACAATTTCGACCGCTCCGCCGCCAGCTACGGACGAACCAGTCCCGATTTCAGTGAGTACGCCCGTTACGGGATGTCGGGAATAAAAATGAATCATCGCCGGCGTGCTGACGGCAAAAAAAGTCCCGTCAGTGGACATTTTGGTGTCGCCAAATACTCCTCCGGAGGAGGAGAACTCGGAGCTCGCACCGCCGTTCGGGATCGCGGTCGTAGCAGCCAAGGGAACTGTTGCGACACCCTCCGTGCTGCTGCCATCGTTTGTGATACCGATGTAAAGAAATTTTGCGTCAGGTGCGATTTGACCAGTGAACTGACAATGAAAATTTGCACTGTCGTATGGTGCGCCCGGGGCGAAACTCAATGCCCCACTTCCTCCAATCGACCACATGTCGAGTGGACAACTCGCAAGTCCGCCACTGCCGGAAATCGAAAGGCCAAATAAATGAGTCCCGTCTGGGGTGACCACCAGTCCATAAATGCCGCCACCTTGAGTCGCCGTAAAAGGTGAGCCTGCGAGTGCGGTCAGCGCACCGTTCACAGCGTTGACAGAGAAGCCCGCGACGGCCTCACCTGCTCCGGTTCCATTATGCTGGCAAGCAACGTAAAAATATTGCTGATTTGCCGTAAGCGCCATGTCTGCTGGAGTGCAAATACCGCCTGCAAAGCCCACAACTGAAAATGGTGAACCCGCAACTGCCGTGAGTGCACCGGAGCTGACGTTGATCTGGTAGGCGTAAATTTTGTCTCCGCTAAAATCCGAAATATAGAGGTATTCATTCGTACCCACCGTGAACCGACGCAGCCCTTCAAAACTGCTGACGCCCGCGACGGTGTAGGAGGGAATCGCTGCTGCTGTTATTGCGCCGGTCATAGGCGCAATTTGAAAAGCACTGATTGTTGCGGGTCCACTCTGGTCCATCCCGTATAAGAATTTTCCGTTTGAAGTTGCCGCCAACTTATGAAGAGCGCCCGGGGAGCTATAGGTCGCGCCAGAAATTGCTGTAGCTGTAGAACCAACAAGGGAGTAGCCCACCAGCCCATTCGGGCTCGGTAAGTTCGCTGTTCCGTAGACGTAGTAGGCCGTATGCAGAAGTTGAGGCGCAGGAGTCGGCGACGCTCCCACCCCACTTGGGTTCAGCGTGCTTGCGATCAATCCCGACGTGCAGCTCACAAGCGAAATCAAGACGGCTAATACAGGAAGTAAAATTAAAGCCGATTTGGCACGCACGGGGGCTCCTTTAGATGTCTGAAGCTTTGCTTTGTTACCACTTGATCGGCTCATGCACGAAAAACTTGAGAATTGGCGCATTCTTACGCCTCTAATTGCGACCAGCCGACGAAATGGATTCTCAATCTGAAACCAATTCTCCGAAGTCTCAATCATATCCAATCGTGTCGATGAATAAAAATTTTTATCGATCCGGAAGGCGAGGTGCTTGTGGATTTGCCGGAAGGAGAAAAAGAGCAGGCACGCAATCAACGGCAAATTTTTTCTATCTCCCTGAGAACAGAACCGCAGGACGCTTTCCATGCGGTCATGCAAACCTATGGCTTTAGCTAAAATTTGAGCGCTAGGCAAATCAGGTGCTGCCGGCGCCCCATTCTTTTATATCTCACTTCGAGACACAGACGAATCGCATCTTCTTATTCGCCCAGGTTTGTGCCATAAACTCGTGGGCACGCTGCTGCTAACTTTACGCCGAAAGCAGGATTTCGCCGATAGATTTCGCGAGCGATATTTTTGGCCGCCAGATCATGATTGTACAGATCGTCGCCAAGACGATTCGCTGTCTTCCCCAACTTCAGCCAAAGGCGGTTGTAGATCACACGCAAATCCTCGTGGTTTTCCGTGATCAACGCGAGCGTGAAGGTTGATTCCCTCAAAAGCGGATCTTCAGTCTGCGACGAAAGATTCTTTACATTAGCGGTGCATACACTGTCGAATGACTGCCCTTCGGTGTAGGCCTGCGAATGGCCAGAATATGATAAAAGCATCGCAACAGCTACGATCGACAATGTAAATTTTGAGAGTTTCAAATTTCACTTCCTTTTTTATAGGTTTAAAATGGCAAAGAATTTCTATAACTTTAAGTGATACGCGAAAGCGACGCCTGTCGAATCTTTCATCAAACAATTCCGGTCTAATTTAACTTTTTCCAATTTGAATTATGATGATCTCGTTCCCATTTCTCATGGGTGCAATCCCGAGACCATCCTATCGCGGGGCGAAAGGGTGCCGCGGCCTATTTAATTGGTTTAGTGAACACGCTAAAATGGCGCGCCAATTTTTGCGAGGTCAAAGTAACGATAATTGGCTCATTCCAGGAAGAGGCATAGCGAACCGAATCGAGAAAGTGGGTAGCAAAAAATAATTTTGAAATTAGATGATTGATGAAGAAGCCGTAAATCAAGCCAACAAATAGCACTACATTGCCTACGCGATCTTTGCCGAATCTCGCTTGGTTTCATCGTTCACAGGTGTTCCGCTGATTGTGCGGATTTTCGGATTGTTGCGAGTATGCGAAGCACGAATGCTAACCAGAGTAAGATCGCTCAACCTTGCCGAGACGCAAGGGTTCACCTCATTTCTGAATCAATTCGGTCGACCTTGATTCCACATTCAAACAGTTGGCCTCGTTTCTGCATATGTTTTTAATATGTTTTGCGTGTGATCTGTATCAGTTCCAAATGAGTTCTGCATGGGTTGAAACTTATGCGATTCAACGCGTACGAGTGGCAAATAAGTTTCGCGTGCGTGAAAATGTTTTTTACATCGGAGAGATAGATGCTCGGCAATTTTTCAAGAAATGCAACTGCTTTGCTCTTTACCATTTTATCGGCCAATGCCGCACTTGCGAATCACGTACAGGTGAACTGTGGCACGCCAGGCTTTTGGGATCACTCAATCGTGACCCCTTTAGGTGCCCCTAGTTATTACGTTGCTCTTATGAGCGACAGCACGGCAGTTTTAGAATTGCCTGATCAGTCGCGCCATCAGCTTGGGCCTGTGAAGTGTCCAGGTGATGCCTCGATTCCGACTTTGGCGCTCAGCAGCCTTGCCAGCGGCAACGTGTTCTCAGGCGAAGGATTTAGTTTGACGTTGAATGAAGAGATCTTGCGCCCGACTCCAACAAAAAACAGACGCTTCTTTCGCGCCGTATTCAAAAGTAACTCATTGAGCGTGCCGCAGGAATGCATGTTCGGCGCAAAATGATCTCGAAGCTTTGCTGTGCGTGAAAGTTTGACTTCACGCTCGCAATCTTCCATCAAAAAGAAGCTCTTCCTTGAGGGGAGCTGATTTTCCTGTGAGAAAATCTTTTAAGAGTTCCTCTGAAAAATCCTTTGGAAACAAGATACGGGAGCGGCTAAATGAAGATACGTGCCGCAGTAGGAATGTAACAAAGCGACTTTGTCATTTTGCCTCATTTTGATTGTGGTAAAATTTTGGCGGGACTATGGTCTATGAGCAATATCGAGTTTGAGATTTATAAATATGCACCCTACAATTAAGCTCCGAGGCTAAATTAACTTTGTGAGGAGCAATGTTTATGAGACTGATGTTGGCGTTTCTTTATTTTATAATATGCGGGTGCACCACGTTATCACATCCACTGCAAAGTGGCACAAATCCGGAAAGGCTTCCATCATCTGCGCAATCAGATCAACGAGAAGTCCCTGAAAATTTAAAAAATAGGATTTTACAGTTTTTTCGAGCAAATCCCCAAGCAGATCATATCGATAAGTGCGGTAATATGCGGGCAATCGATTTTAAAAAATCACCGGTTCAAGTTTACAAGTGCACGCGCTTCCCAGATGCTTACAGCTTCTGCAATGTGGGAACGAACCTCGGTGACGACCTCGATACTTTTCTTTTCATGACAGTGAGTGTTTTTGATGACCCTTCGAAGGGTATCATCATCAATGGATGCGAAAAGATCAGTCACTAAACGCTCCTAAATTTCAACTTATGTACGGCAACCTGAATCGCGCCCGCACTTCTTTTGTGCGGTCGAATGCTCCTCGTTAAACTGAACGGAAGTGCAAAATCTCGGGAATCGTGATATCTCGGTTCCGAAGCTGCACTTCCTTTCTGTTGGACGGAAAACACTTTGGCATTCCAATATCAAACAATCCCTGACAACCATTCTAAATCTTCTCAGATTCATCTTGAGAGGATCACTGTTGTGGTTGAGCGTGTGACCTACCATAGCGTCGAAACTGGTTGGACAGTCTTGAAGGTCACTTCGTTTAGTGATCCAGCCAAACTCACGACAGTCCTCATTCATCAAGCAAAGGTTTTTGCGGGCGCGACGATCGAATTCCACGGAGCTTGGACTCACCACCCAAAGCACGGTGATCAATTCAAGGCCGTCCAAGCCATCGAAAAAAAGCCGGCGACAAGTGCGGCTCTTGAGAAATATCTCGGCTCTGGTCTCATCGCCGGAGTCGGCCCTGCCACAGCGAGAAAAATCGTAGGCTTCTTTCGGGAGCGAACTCTTGAAATTTTTGAAACCGAAATTAATGAGCTGATGAAGGTGCCAGGAATCGCGGAAAAGAAACTTGAACAAATTAAAACAAGCTGGGATGAGCACAAGTCGATTCGTGACGTCATGATTTTTCTTCAGGGCCATGGCATCTCAACGCTTTTTGCGGTCAAGATCTTTAAGGCTTATGGTGACCAAGCGATTAAAATTGTATCTGACAATCCCTACCGTCTCGCTCACGACATTTATGGGATCGGATTTTTCTCAGCCGATAAAATAGCGTTGAAAATGGGTTTCGAAAAAGATGGCGTCCCTCGAGTCGAAGCCGGTATCAAACACGTTCTTGCAAGCAGTCGCGATCAGGGTCATTGCTATCTCACCGAAAACCAAATCATTGAAGAAACGAAAGTATTGCTGAAAGAGGAATTGCGTACTGACAAAATTTTGTTCGTTTTGGAACATCTCTTAGATTCTGAACAGGTCAAATCTCGGATGCTCCAAAATAAAGAAAAAGTTGTTGAAAGTTGTTACTACTCCAAGACTCTCTATTTTGACGAGCTCACCGTTGCCAAGAGAGTGAAATCTCTGATCAAAACTCCATCGTTTTCCGACTCCGCTCGAGTCACCCGATGGATCTCAAACTACTGCGAATCCCATTTGATAAAGTTGAGTGATGAACAAGCGAGTGCTGTGTGCGGGATCGCATCAGTGCCGTTTTCAATTCTGACCGGTGGGCCCGGTTGCGGAAAGACGACGACCACAAAGGTTCTTGTTCAACTCCTAATCGCGATGCAGAAAAAAGTATCACTTGCGGCACCCACTGGCCGCGCGGCACAGCGGATGACGGAAGTGATTGGACGAGAGGCGAAAACGATCCATCGCCTTTTGGAGTGGTCACCGCAAGAAGGTGGCTTTAAAAAGTGCGAAACTGACCCTTTGCAGACTGACTTCCTCATCATTGATGAGTGCTCGATGCTTGATATTTCATTGGCAGCGAGCGTGTTGAAAGCCGTACCTCCAATTTGCCAGGTGCTTTTCAGTGGAGATCCCGATCAGCTTCCTGCGGTCGGTGCGGGAAATGTTCTCAATGACCTTTTGCAGTCTCCGTTCATCCCAACATTCAGGCTCACGCAGGTCTTCCGCCAGGCAGCGCAAAGCTCAATCATTCGCTACGCTCACCAGATCAATATGGGAGTGGTTCCGAAAATTGTCTCCCCGCTCGCACATCCTAGTGCATTCAAAGAGGGCGATGACTGTCTTTTTCTCGACGGAGATGAAGCAACCCATGAGCAGTTGAAATTTCTGAACCGAGCGAAACACGCAATCCAGAAAACAATTGACGGCAGCCCCGAAGGGTCTCATCTGATCAAATCAGGTGAAAAATGGCTTGGACGCATGCTCAAGACTGACTCCGGAATCGAAATTGATTCGAGCATCTTCCCTGATACGGCAGACAAAGATGAGGTCCAAGCGCCGATTCTTTCGATTCCAGAGAAATTAAAACATGTCGATCTCGAAAAGCTCTCACAGGCGCGAGCCGGCACCCAGCAACTACTTCAAATTTTAAAGTCTGTTCACCCGTGGTCATCGCTCCACTTTGGCCTCACTGCCGCAGACAGCGTTGTTAGGCTCTATATTAAAAGCATCAAAGAGTGGATCGGCGGAGATCCAGAAATTCAAGTTCTCACACCGCAAGTTCGCGGAACGCTGGGCTCACTTAATCTCAACCAGCGGCTGCAAGAAGCCGCCAACCCAAAAGCAAACGGAAAATATCAATTACAGGTTGGCGAGAAAATTTTGCGAACTGGAGACCGTGTTATACAAACTCGAAACAATTACGATCTTGGAGTCTACAACGGCGACATTGGGCGCATACTTAGGGTCGATACTGAAGACCAGATGATCGAAGTGAAATTCAGCGGGCCCGAACAAAAAATCGTTATCTACAAGCGAGATGATCTCAGTGAACTTTCGCTCGCTTATGCGATCACTATTCACAAGAGCCAAGGCAGTGAATTTCAAAGCGTCATCATCCCCGTCGTATCTCAGCATTTTAATATGCTCTACCGAAATCTGATCTACACCGCACTCACTCGCGCAAAGAAACTTGCAGTGCTTGTTGGGAGTCGTAAGGCATTCGCCATGGCCGTCCATCAAATCGACAATCGTGATCGCCAAACAGCCCTCACGATGCTGGTCAACAAGATCAGTTGATTCCGGGCAAGTTCGCTATGACTGTGGTGGTTTGAGGCAGCTGTGTTTTTCCGTTCATTATTGGAGAAAAAACTATTCTTACAATTTAAAAAATGCGATTCATCTTCAAACAAGGGGGCTTCGTTGGCAAATGTAAACGGTCTGTCAAACGCAGATTTTAAAGCTTTGTTTGAATCTGTTCCAGAACCGCTTTTGGTGCTAGACCCCAGCTTGAAAATTGTGGCAATGAGCGACGCTTATGCGCACGCAACGTTGACGAAGCGTATCGAGATTTTAGGTAAAGGCCTCTTTGAGGTTTTTCCGGATAATCCTGACGATCCCGCTGCCGATGGGAGTCGAAATCTGCGAGCTTCACTGGATCGGGTCATTGCTTCGAAGTCGCCAGATACGATGCCAGACCAAAAATACGATATACGCAGGCCGCAAAATAAGGGCGGAGGCTTTGAGGAGCGATTTTGGAGGCCGATCAACACTCCGGTTCTCGATGCTGACGGAAATATTAAATTCATTATTCACAAAGTCGAAGACGTCACTGAAAAGCGAAATGCTGGAATATCATTCGTCGAAAATACGTTTTTGCACGCCGCAATTGATTCTTCATCTGGCGGCTTTTACGGAGTTGATACGACGGGAGTTACCACCATCTGCAATTCTGGCTTCTTAAAAATGCTTGGGTTTGCCAACTTGGAAGATGCAGTTGGAAAGCGGCTCCACGACGTCATTCACCATTCGCATCCCGATGGAAGCCATTATCCCAAGGAGGAGTGCCCGATTTACCTAGCAGCTTCAAAAGGCACTCCTGGGCACGTCAGGGAAGAGTTGTTCTTTCGTCTAGATGGGACGAGTTTTCCTGTTGAATATTGGACGGTGCCGCTCATTCATAAAGGTGCGGGTGCGGTCACAACATTCATCGATATCACCGATCGAAAAGCCGCGCAATTGGCCTTGAGTCGTGCAAAGGACGAAGCGGAGCGAGCAAACGAATTGAAGTCGGCGTTTCTCGCGAATATGTCTCACGAAATTCGGACTCCGCTTGGCGCAATGATGGGCTTTGCTGACTTGCTCAGAGACCCGGGGATCACGATCACAGAGCGACAAAGTTTCATAAACATTCTGTCTAGAAACGGCGAAAGTCTTTCCGTTATCATCAACGACATTCTTGATCTCTCAAAAGTGGAAGCGGGCCACCTGACATTAGAATTTACGGATACGTATCCTGACCAAATTGGCGCAGATGTCGTCTCATTGTTGCGCGTGAAGGCAAACGAAAAGGATCTAGTCCTCGAGTACACACATGACGAAAACTCTCCGACATCCGTTGTTGCTGATCCCATTCGCGTCCGCCAAATTCTTATCAATCTCGTGGGCAACGCAATTAAATTCACTCAGTTCGGTTCGGTCGTGCTTCGAAGCTTTGCTTGTCAATCAGCGAGGGGGAGGGACGCACTCTGCTTTGAAATCGCCGATAGTGGGATGGGCATCCCAACTAGCAAGCATGAGCAAGTGTTTGAAATGTTTGTTCAAGCAGACGGGTCAATGACAAGGCGTTTTGGCGGTACTGGGTTCGGACTTTCGCTCTCGCGGCATTTGGCTCGCGCAATGGGTGGAGATGTGAAAATTACTGACTCGGAAGTAGGTGTCGGCAGCAAATTTCTTGTCACCATCGAAGATCAACCCGAAAGACGAATCGATATCACCGCGAAAAATGAGAGAGTTGCGGCGCAGCCGCAGGCATTTTCAGAAAGAGCTTTAGAAGGAATTAAAATTCTCGTTGTCGATGATGCACCTGACAATCAGCACCTGATCTGGCGATACTTGACGAAGCACGGCGCCCAGGTCGAATCCGCAGAGAACGGCTATCTCGGGTACCGAGCCGCACTAGCCGGCAATTTTGATGTGGTACTGATGGATATTCAAATGCCAGTGATGGATGGTTACGCAGCAACTCAAAAGTTGCGGGAGGCTGGGTATCAAAAGCCAATGATCGCGCTGACCGCACATGCTATGAATGAGGTTCGAAGGAAAGCGTTCAACGTTGGATACACCGATCACCTCACTAAGC
>JAYVND010000671.1:0-3183 GCA_043758635.1 Bdellovibrionales bacterium | reverse complement strand
AGCTGGAAGCCTCCGTTAATTTCCTCTAACGTCACGCCACGTGTCGGTGCCGCGTAGTCGCTAGCTAAAATATCGAGCACGCGCGTGATATCCTTGGTACGGACATTTGAGCCCTTGAAGAGCTGCTTGATCGTTGCGATCGAAACTGGTTTGTCCGTTGAGAAGAGCATGCTCTCGACAATCGAAACCAAATGATCGGCTTCGATGAACTCAGTCGGTTGCGCATCGGCATCGTTGTCGGCTGGGTCTTCGATATCCGCAACCGAGTTGCCATCGATATCAGCAAGAGGTTCGCTTTCTTCCGTGTCGCTTTCTTCGCTACCACTTGCTTCGAAAGTGAGTGTATCGGCGTCTTCAGAATTCTCATCTGCATTGAGCGTTTCATAGGCGTTACCAGAGTCAGCAGATCGAATTTCTTCGCCGACATCTTCGCCGCTTAAAAAACTAATTTCCGAGCTCTCATCGTTCTCAGATTCTTCTGACGATTCGAGAGCTGCGAAACCCATTTGAGAGATTGAGGCCGTGATCAAAGAGTCAAGATCGACTTCGGTCTCTTCAATTTCATCATCGCTCACTGCCGAGTCGCTATCAGCGGCCATTTTACCACTGGAACGCTCTGCTTCGGGATCCGTTTCGGGCATCACGTTATTCTCTTCAAAATTTAAGTGGGCTGCTTCCCATGCCACCTGTGTGGCTGAGCTCACTGATGCAATCGATTCACTGATTTCGTCATCGGTCGCAAGTTTATCGCTCGCTTTCGACGCGTGAAGATCGACTTCATTGTCGCGAGCTTTCGCCGATGCAAGCTCTTCGCGCGAGGCATTCAAGATCTGAGCAACTCGCTTTTTCGAAGACTTCGCTGCACCCTGTGAGGTTTTTTCAGCGCGCGGATTTTTCACTCTCGATTTTTTCGAATTTTTCAATTTTGAATTGTTTTCTGAATGAGAGTTCGCATTCACGTCGTCTGGCGCGTCAGATATTGAATCGCTCTTTGAATCGGTCACTGAATCGGCAACTGATTCGCTCATCGATTCAATTGCTGAATCGTTGACTGAATCGCTCGTCTCATCATTCGGCATTTCGGCGTCTGTTTGCATTTCGGCGTCTTCCTGCATTTCAAGTCGTAAGTTTCGTTATCAATTTCGATTCGGGACCATTCGGGACCAGTCGTGGAGATGCGGGGACCATCCGGGCGCGAGACGCCACGATTCGGTTCAAGCGGATCTCTGCTGCTATGCTTCCGCATTCCCGGAGCGTGTGCAAATCTACGGCCCACTCGCACATAACAGGCACGCAAAAGATTCTCGTCTCACAAGAGATCGAGCTCTTCATCGTGAGCCGTCCTGCCAAGCTCTTCATCGAGAAGCTTCGCGAGTTCTTCACCACTCGTCGCCTTCAAGGCATCGTCAGATAAATGTTCCAATTCTTTTTCTGCAGCCAAGAGCTCGTCGTCGGAGGCCATCTCTCCCCCAACCTCAAGACCATCTTCCATCCCAAGCATCGAAAGTTCTTCCAAATCAGGAAGAGAAAATTCCTCGTTCGCCATTTCGGCCTCGGTCAGAACTTGCGTTCCGCCATCATTGGCCCGAACATCGGCCAGGCCATGGGCAAGAACATCGCCAAGCGCCACCTGCGGCTCGTCTTCTGACAACATGGCGGCTTCCATATCGATTTTTTCTTCGAGCGCTTCGTTGATCATCGCGTTTGCGGCTAAGTCGGCGTCGAGCGTTTCAAACTCTTGCACGCGCTCCAAAACGTTGTGTTCGATCGGCTTCAGAGCGTCGATATAGATATCGCCGTACACTTCATTCTGAAATATTGAAACAAATCCCATTCGACCCAACTCGAGCATTGAGAGAAACGTGATCAATAGCTGCGTGCGACGGGGTTCGCCCGTCGGCTGAGTGATAAGTTCACGCAAACGAACGCGAGATCCGACGAGCAAGCGAGAGCTGATTTCCATCACGCGGCTTGCAATTGACTGAACCTTCGGACGAACTTTATGAATGGCACGCTGAGCTTTGCGGACCACCCTGCGGTAGGACGCAATCAAAGAAAAAAGCCCTTCGTCTTCGAGAATCACTTCACCTAAGTCCCCGTTGCCGAAGTCCTCGCGGACCCCGCGTAAAAAAAGATCTCGATTCAAAAGCGGGCGTTCGTAGAGTTTTTTTGCCCCATCTTGATAGCGCTGGTAATCGAGCAGTTTTTGAACAAGCTCTTTACGCGGATCTTCGCTCGCTTCAACCACTTCGCCTTTTTCATCGTAGTTCGGGAGAAGCATTTTTGACTTGATATGAATGAGCGTCGCCGCCATCGCGACAAATTCGCCGGCAACTTCAAGATCGAGTTCCTTCATCATACGGATATGATCAAGATACTGACGAGTGATATCGTTGACGTTGATATCTAAGATATCCATTTCTTCTTTACGAATCAGGTAAAGAAGAAGCGCCAGCGGTCCTTCGAATTGCTGGAGATGAACCAAATAACTCAAGTCTGAAATCCCCTTGCGAATAATCTAAGTACAAACTCTTAAAACAAAGAAGCGCGGAAATTGAAGCGCCCGATCGGCTCTCATTAGTAGGCGCTCGCTCAGGCGTCCACTTCAAAGGCTTTAGTCAGGCCTGGCTCCGATGCCCAGCTCCGATGCCCAGAACCCGATGCGCGAACCGTTATTCAAAAAAGACTTCCGCCGCCAGCGAACCCTGTCCAAGACTTCACCTGGTCAAGGGTTTCACGAGCGTGCGCCCGCGCACGTTGACACCCATCGGCGATGATTGAATCAAGCAGGTCTGGCTTCTGCAACAACTCTTTTTTCTTTTCTAGAGGCGAGGCCGTTAAGCCGTTGATATTATCGCCCAATTTCTTTTTGCAGTCGCCGCAACCAATGCCCGCTGTGCGGCATCCTTCTTCGACCCAAGAGAGGTCTAAAGGTGTCGAAAAGATTTTGTGGAACGCGTACACTGAACATTTCGTCGGCTCACCTCTGTCATCGCGACGCACACGCGCAGGATCTGTCGGCATTCCGCGCAAAGTTTTTGTCACTTCGCTTGGTTCTTGCGTGAGCAGAAATGTGTTCCCATACGACTTCGACATCTTGCGACCGTCGGTTCCAGGCAAAACAGGCGTCTCGGTAAAAACAGGTTTCGGCTCCGGCAAATTTCCGCCGTAAAGAAAATTAAA
>JAYVND010000670.1:0-3188 GCA_043758635.1 Bdellovibrionales bacterium | reverse complement strand
TTACATCTCAGGTGCAATCCCGCCGGTTCCACTTTCGGTGCGCTACATGGGAATTTATCATGGGGTTGAGAAGAGCAATGGAGAATATATTCTCAGCTTCAATCGTCCACGAGAATATTTCTGGCAGCATGGCGATCAAACTTTTTATTCAAAACCTGGCGACTCAATTTACTGCTACGCGAGGATTTTTTCGCCCACTCGATTTAAAGATGAGCTGTTTGTTCATTGGTTTTTCGAAGATCCAAAACATGGTTGGCAATCACGTGATCGGATTGGAATCACGGTCAACGGCGGCCGCGAAGAGGGTTTTCGCGGATATACGAAGAAAGCAAACTTTGAAGAAGGCAAATGGCGCGTGCAAATTGAGACGCGAGATGGCCGCGAAGTCGGTCGCCTCGGATTCAATGTACAGCCTGATGATTCACTGACACCTCGCGAGACGCAGACTGAAGTCGAATGAGTTGGCACTCGCCGCCGGACAAATCGAGGATTTTGATTTGACGCTCCGGTCGACTGGCGGGAGGAAGTGGGCGATCGCCCCCGCATATGGAGAGACAAGGTATTTTCAGCATTCAGATCCCACAGAAGTCGAAAAATATGCAGTAAAAGTCTCCCCCTCCGACCCTCGGCACGCCTGCCTCTGGATGAACTTTTTCCGACGCAGCATTAATCCGTGCCGAGCCTCACAATCTACGCTATGAGGTTCGCATTCCGTCGGGGGGGATCTTCATGCGATTGACTATGGATTTGAGCGCTACCATGCGCGCTACGCCTTTTGCTGCTGCTTCTTTCTCAAAGAGCTTGATCCTTGGAGTCAGCACAATCGTTCTTGCGACTTTGAGCGGGAGATCGACCCTAGCTCTAGCGGCAGAAGCTCCTACCGCGGCGTCTTCGTCAGCCTCAACGCCGGTTGCTCCGTCAGCTTCGGACTTTTCACCTGCTCTATCTAAGGGAATCAACGATCCAACTTCTGCTGAAGCGAAAGCGCTTCCTAAAAATGGGAAATCGAGATCGGCGGACGGCACACAGACCGCAGTCAAAATGAAAACTACCGGTGGCCTCAACAAGCAGTTTACGGATACATCCGAGATCACAGATGCTCGGATTCGCGCCGATGCGGGTTCAATGTCTCGCTATAGCGCAAAGTTGAGCCTTTCGTTCTATGGTCCGCCAGCCGGTGATCTGAGCAGCGATCGGCAGCCAAATCCGGACGGCACAATCGGAAACTACAACACGGCCCTCGGCGGCTCTGTCGGACTTCGCTACCGCATCGATCCAACCCGCACGATCAGCTTCGGCACCGGCGTGAACGTACTTACGCCCTTTCAGCAGATCAACCGCGTCGACGTTCGCACGCCCTACGTTTCGTTTGACAAGACTTACCGCATCGGTGAGTGGCAGATGCGTCACTCTCCCGGAATGTCGATCGTCACAACTCCGGAGTATCTCCAGGTCGGCGAAGTCGGTGCCCTCAGTTACGACGCTTCGGTTTACCGCGGTATCGGTCATTCCCGGTTTTCGGCGGGACTCGATACGTCGCTCGGCTACTTCCTGTACAAGCGTGAGTATGTGAACAAAGATCGCACGGCGGCGCAGTACAATTGGGGCTTCTTCCCCACGCTGAAATTTCGCGCCAACGACAAAGTTGGTGTCTACACGTCGGTTGCTTTGAACTACTACAATCCTCGCAAACTGCACGACCAATCCGTATGGGAGTACCGCACGGTTTCTGAACGGCTCGGATTCGAATACTCCTTCAACCGTGACATTTATATTGCGCCTTACCTGAATTTTTTCCCGCAATCGCTGTCGATCAATTCAACAACGATCAATTTGAATACAGTTATCTCGATTCTTTGATCGGCGTTTCGGAGTCGTTGCGCGAGAAGGCAGTAAACACGAAAAGTCGAACGTTTCTGCGACGAATTTTTAGAGATGTACAGTATGCCGAGCGAAAGCTTGGCGCACTGTAAATTGATTTTTTCGATCGAGATGGACTGCAGCTTGAGCGTTGCAGCAAGCTTCGCTATCGACTTCACTTCAAATCTTGACCATGGCACACTCCCCTCTTTCGGAGATCTGAGCGCCAACTAAAACCCGGCTCCCAATCTTCAATCGCCAATGCCGAAATGAGGTTCAGATGAACGCTTTTGAGGTCAACTTTGACGGGCTTGTGGGCCCAAGCCATAGCTACGCAGGGCTTTCTTTTGGCAACATTGCATCGATGAATCACCAAGCACTCGTCTCCAATCCCCAAGAGGCCGCACTTCAGGGCTTGAAAAAAGCGAAGGCGCTAGCAGACCTTGGTATGAAACAAGGAATTTTAGCTCCACAGGAGCGCCCCGATATAGCGGCGCTCAAACGACTTGGATTTACCGGCTCCGATCAAGCTGTGCTCGAAAAGGCCGCAAAAGTGGCTCCCGAGATACTGGGGGCATGTGCATCGGCTTCTAGCATGTGGGTTGCAAACGCGGCCACCATCGCTCCAAGTGCCGACACCGCCGACGGACGTGTGCATTTTACGGCAGCCAACCTCAACGAAAAGTTCCACCGCTCGATCGAACCACCGACCACGGCCGCTGTTCTTCGCGAGATATTCAAAAACGAGAAGCACTTTGTACATCACGAGCCGCTTCCCTCGGCCGCGACCTTTGGTGACGAAGGCGCTGCAAATCACACCCGCTTCTGCACGGATTATGGTTTGAAAGGCGTCCAACTTTTTGTTTATGGCCGCCGAGCTCTCGACAATGCGAAAACTGCCTTCGTTCCAAAAGTTTTCCCAGCACGGCAAACGATTGAGGCCTCACAGGCCATTGCCCGTCTGCACGAGCTTGCACCCCAGCGCGTCGCCTATATTCAGCAGCATCCCGATACAATCGATGCAGGTGCCTTTCACAATGATGTCGTCGCCGTGGGCAACCGAAGCTCGCTCTTTTTTCACGAAAATTCGTTTTTCAATAGCGAAGCGGCCATTGAGGATCTTGGCGAAACTTTCGAGCGTGAGTGCGGAAGCAAGCTGAAGCTTATTCAAGTGAAAAACGCCCAAGTCCCCTTAAAAGATGCAATCAAATCATACCTATTTAATTCACAGTTGATCACGCTCCGCCCCGGGCACGATGTCTTGATCGCTCCGCGCGAGTGTGAGGAGACCGAATCGGTTCGCACTTATCTGCGAAACCTCACCGCCG
>JAYVND010000669.1:0-3199 GCA_043758635.1 Bdellovibrionales bacterium | reverse complement strand
GAATTTGATCGAAAATTCAGTGAGTTGACTCGCGCGTGGGTGCCGCAGACCTCACCTGCTGCCTCGGCCTATAGTGTGAAGCATGTTGAGATCAGTGGAGCGGGGCACCGGGTGCCCTGGGATCAGCCGGTGAAGTTTCAAGAAGTCGTTCAAAATTGGCTGGGAAGCCTCGCGGATTTCTGATAACCCTAAGCCCCTAATTCTCCCCAGTTCTCGTTCAAAGCGAAGAGGCGACTTTTGTGAGCAGCAAGGTCGCGTTTTTGCGCAGCCATCGAAGAAGCATTTATGAAAGAGGTACGCGATGACGCACTCAACACCAGAAACGAATTCGCCGGAGACATCGGTTCACGCGCAAGCGGAGCCGACCGCTCAGACTGTTTGGAATACTCTTAAAACCTACGAAGATATTTTGCTTGAGGTCACGGATGATGGCGTGGCGAAAGTCACGATCAACCGTCCCGAAGTTCGCAACGCGTTCCGTCCGCAGACAGTCCAGGAGTTGCTCAACGCATTTGAAGTTTGCCGCGACAATCCAAAAGTTGGCGTCGTCATTTTGACCGGACAAGGTGACTTGGCGTTCTGCTCGGGCGGCGATCAACGCGTGCGCGGAAATGGCGGTTACATCGGTGAAGACGGCGTTCCTCGGTTGAATGTTCTCGATTTGCAGAAAGCAATCCGCTCACTTCCGAAGCCCGTGATCGCAATGGTTGCCGGATATGCAATTGGTGGAGGTCATGTGCTTCACGTGGTCTGCGATCTCTCGATTGCGGCCGACAACGCTCGCTTCGGTCAAACTGGCCCCAAAGTTGGATCGTTTGACGGTGGTCTCGGTTCGAGCTATCTCGCGCGCATCGTGGGTCAGAAAAAGGCCCGCGAAATTTGGTACCTCTGCCGTCAATATGATGCGAAGCAGGCACTCGAAATGGGTCTCGTGAATCACGTGGTGCCACTCGGTGATCTCGAAAAAGAGACGATGATTTGGGCTCGTGAAATGCTCGCCCATTCACCGCTTGCACTTCGCTGTTTGAAATCTGCATTGAATGCGGACTGCGATGGTCAAATTGGTTTGCTCGACATGGCAGGCAACGCCACTCTTCTGTACTACATGTCCGAAGAAGCAAAAGAAGGCAAAACAGCATATCTCGAAAAACGCAAACCTGACTTCGAACAGTTCGGTCGTTTGCCGTAATGTCATCAACCAAGGCATCGAGCCCAGTTGCATCCGCTCCCTTGGCAAAAGCGAAACCAAGCATAAAATCTTGGTTCATGGCTTTGCGTCCAAAAACTTTGACCGCGAGTGTGGTGCCGGTGCTGGTGGCGACGGGCTTGGCGCATGCCGAAGGGCACGAAACTCTGTGGTGGGTTTCAGTCTTTGCAGTTTTAAGTGCAATGTTCATTCAAATCGGAACAAACTTGGTGAACGATGCGATCGATTTTCACAAGGGTGCTGACACTGAAACTCGAATTGGCCCTCAACGAGTCACGCAGTCTGGCGTCTTAACGCACAAACAAGTGATGTTTGGCGCGATGTTCTCGTTTATCACGGCGCTTTGTTTAGGAATTCCACTTGTCGTTCAGGGTGGTGCGCCGATCGTTGCCATTGGATTGATGTCTTTGGCACTTGGTTACTCGTACACGGGCGGTCCGTTTCCTCTGGCATACTTAGGCCTCGGTGATCTTTTTGTGATTTTATTTTTCGGCTTGATCGCGGTGAGTGGAACATATCTGCTGCACACGGGTACGATCACAACCTCTGCATTGGTCGCGGGCCTTCAGGTTGGTTGTTTGGCAACGGTGATGATTGCGGTAAATAACTTGCGCGATTCTCCCCAGGACAAACTCGTTGATAAAAAAACACTCGCAGTTCGTTTTGGTGTGACTTTCTCACGCATCGAAATTGCGATGATGGTTATGGTTCCGTTTTGCTTGCAGACTTACTGGCTCTTCAACGGCTATGTCTGGGCAGCGGGACTTCCGTTTGTGATCCTCCCGTTGGGATTGAAGTTGATCCGCGGAGTTGCGACGACTGCGCCGAGCCCGATTTACAATCGCTTTCTCGGAATGGGTGCAGGACTGCAAATTGGCTTCGGACTTCTTTTCGCGATCGGTCTTTGGATTAAAGGTTAATGGAGGCGCCAAATGCGCAACCAAATGCGCAACCAGATGCGGAACCAGATGCAGGAGATGCAACCCATGCACGACAGGCGAGAGTTGGAGCCAAGGCAAATTTCGATCTCCCGTTATCAACTCACACCACATCGATCTCTCAACAGTCGTTCTTCAAACGCACCCCGTACCGGTTCGCTTATTCAGTTTAAATTTGAAAGTGGTCAGATCGGTTACGCCGATCTTCATCCTTGGGCGGAGCTGGGTGATGAAACGCTCGATGAGCAGTTGCAGGGCTTGAAGCGCGGACAGCTCACGAGATTAACCGAGCGCTCGCTGGCGATGGCTCGCGCAGATGCCGATGCACGTGCGCGTGAGGTGAGCTTGTTTGAAGGCCTCGCTGTTCCGCGCAGTCACTTTCTTTTAACCGCGATGGACGATGCCGCCGTTCAGGAATTGAATCAGGCGCGCGCACGGATTTTTTCAACCGTTAAAATTAAGATTGGCCGTGATCTGACCGCTGAGGCTAAGTGGCTGGTTGCAAATCAAGATTTATTATCTGACTTCACGCTTCGGCTCGATGCGAATGCGAAAACGGGCCTCATGCAAATCGACGAGTTTCTCGATGCATTGCCCGAATCTCTGATTAAATCAATCCAATTTATTGAAGATCCATGTTTGTTTCATCCCGTTGCTTGGGCGCAAGTGGCGGCACGAATTCCAGTGGCATTTGATCAGGCTATTCGTTTGAGCAATGGAGTCGATGAAAAGACGGGTGAAGATTTGGATGCGGCAACGCGCCTCGCGAAAGCCGGAGTCACTCACCTCATTTGGAAACCAGCCGCGCAGAATGTTGCTGAGATGCTGAGCCTCGCATGTCGTGCTCAGTTGCAGGTTGTGGCGACAAGTTATCTCGATCATCCTGTTGGGCAACTGGGCGCAGCATATGAAGTGGCGCGCCTGCGTGCAACTCTTCGAGAGCAGTTCGACTGGGTCAAAGCAGGTGACTCGACCGGTGGAGCGACAAGTGGCCAAGCGGCGCTCGGTCGCAGAGACGCGCAAATTGGAACTCTTGAGCAAGAGCCGGTGAGAC
>JAYVND010000668.1:0-9939 GCA_043758635.1 Bdellovibrionales bacterium | reverse complement strand
TCTTGCGTCACGATTACTGCGCCATCATTCATCAGGGCACCAAAATCGCGGCGGTGCATCTCTATTCGATTTTCCAAATCGATCGCCCGATTGAGTTTGAACGGCGTTTTCTCACTAGAAGCTTTACGCCATATGCGTTGAAAGTCGTGCGCGACCGCGGACATCTCAATCTGATGTCGCTCGAATATCTCACTGTCACCGACGACTTCCGTAGCAAAGGATTTGGCTACTCGCTCCCGGTGGTTCTCATTTCGCTCGCCCTTAATGTGTTCCGATCAAACCCCACTCTCGATTGCGCCATTGGTTGCACCCGTAATTCGCGGAAGATCAATGTGGCGGCGTTAAAGATTGGTGTCGAGGAGGTTGAGACTAATGTTTCAATTCACGGCGAGGCTTCAGATGTCTTTATCTTTGATGGAGAGGTTCGCCCACAACTTCCCGATCAAAAACATGAAGAACTTGTCTTAAATCTTTGGAATAGCCGTCGAGATTTTAGAAATCTAAATCATGATGCTCAGATTAACGAATCGCAAAAAGGAGTTTTGCATGTCGCGTGAATTTCGCCGCAGTCTCGAGTGCCACACTGACCACTTGGCTCAAGAATTACTCAGCATTGATTGGAATCAAAAGGCGGCGTACGCGGCTTGGCTTTCGCAAACGTTCCACTTTGTAGCCCACACCAGCCGCCTTATCTGCCGTGCGGCTTCACAGTTTGAGCAAAAGGACAATCGTTTCCATAAAATGATGACAGACCATCTTAAGGAAGAGGATGGGCATGACACGATTGCCTCCGACGATCTTCGCGCGATGGGCTATAGCCTCAACGATTGGCCTGAATGGTCAATCACTCGCGTTTTCCATGAGCATCTTAAATATCAGATTGATCAAGTGAGCCCGTTTTGCATTTTTGGAAGAATTTATTTGCTCGAAGGAATGGCTTCGGAGTTTGGTCCCAAATTACTCGAGAAAGTCGAAAAGAGTTTTGGGACAGACTGCACTCGTTTTTTGAAGCTTCACACGATTGAAGATCTAGGCCATCACGAACAGTCGATTCAACTTTTGAACCTTATGACGCCCGACCAGATTCAATTTGTGCATCAAGGCCTCGAAAGCTCGGTCGCGATTTATAGCCACCTCGTTAAAGAATGGCAGAAACCGCAAAACGTGACACGCTTTAAAGCTGAAGCGCAGGTCGCGTAGACTCACGCCTTAAACCGGCTGACTGAATCTGAATATCGACGGTCGCGAGCACTGCTGCGACTTGTCCTTGAGAATTAAAGAGCGGTGCGAGCAATCGCTGCTCAGCAATCGACGAAAAAAGTTTCGTCGAGCGAATCTCGCTCACTTCGTGAGCCGGTACACTCGAATTAAATTCTGAGCGCAAATTTCCGCTCAAAAGTGTTCCCACTTCTTGCATCAAAAGCTCGCCGATTTTTGGATCACGACGGTACAACATATTCACGGGAAAATGCATCAGATCTTCAAAGGTGTAGCTGCTCACTCTGAAATAATGAATGTTTCGGAAAATTTGGTTTCCGCGAAGATCAAAAATTTCGATCACTTCTGATTCCGAAATTTTTCCCATCAAGGTCGATGACGGGACGAGCTGGCGACGCTTGAGGTAGCTCCATACAGCTTGTTTATTTCTAAATTCGCCTGCGCAGATTTGTGCAACCTCTTCGCATACAGCCACGTAATCCGCAAAGTTTTCGACAGTCTCCTGAAGCTGAGTAAAGGAAAAACTCTCCAGCCCCTCCCAAGCTGCCGGGTTGCGCTGCGAAAAAATCGCATCCTGGCAAAATGGCAACGCCAAAAATTTTTCAACTTCAGCGCGGTAACGCGCCATCAGCAAGGCGCTCGGGTTTCCTCCCCGAAATTGAAAATTTGAGTCCGCATTCGATTCAAAGCCTTGGTGTGCCACGCCTGCTTCAATCATGCAGATCTCCTAGAGGTAAACAGTCGAAAAGTTCAATTAAATCGTCGGATTTCAGGCGAAGGCAATTGCAAATTGCCCACAGCTCATCAAGAGGGACTGATTTATTTCCCAGCTCGTAAGCCGTCAGGCGCTCGACCGGTATCTTCAGCAGGGTCGCCATTCCCTCGAGCGAGCGCCCAGACGATTCACGTCGCTCCCTTAAGAATTCGTTGAGGTGAATTGGTTTTTCCACCGGCGCGTCGCTCCCAACTGATGCCTTATATCCGACTCTTGAGAGATTATGTATAAAGAGTCGCCGGAAAAAAAACAATCCCAGTGAAAAACAAATCCTGTTTGCCAGATTTTGACACTCTACCTTCCACAATAGGGCACCCAGTTCCCTTCATCTGCTCCCAGACAAAGGTGCCGCCTGAGGGGCCCCTTTTCCTGCTCGAAGCAATCGGGTGCAGATTCGCACACTCGCGCACCATTTCGGGCGAGGTCATCAATCCAGACCTTTGCCGGACCATCGCAACCTTTCCTATCAAGCAAGAAACCGATAATCTGTTGAAAGCTCTAGAGAAAAAGAAAGCGCGGGTTTCGTGTCTGATTTACAAGCCGAAGGTGTTATCAGTTGTCCGTATTGCGGGGACTCCGTACCCTCGCTTATGCCAGTTGATTCAGGACTCCGCTTACGTCTTCAGCAAGCGGCGCAGATCAATGAGGTTCCAGAGAGCGTCTGTGCCGGCTGCCAAAAGATGCTAATGAAAACAGTTTCAAAAGGAGCTGTTTTGCGAGCCGAGGCTCAAGCGAAAGAGCAGAACCGAATGCTTCTTTGGCGCAATCGAGTTGGCCTCGTCAAGCAAGCCAAAAATCATCTCGCACAAAAAAATCTCTCGGAGGCTGCCGTTGCTTACGAAAAATATTTGCGCGTGCTCGTAATTATCTATGAACTCCCCGGCGGCGGACTCACCCCGGATCTCTTTAAAGCAGACGCAAAATCGCAAGAGCTCACGGTGATCGCGTCGGTTTATTGGGATCTGTTGCGCATCTACGATCAGAATTCTAAGTACTTTGATCGGCAAAATAAAGCCGGCGAAAAACTTGCACTTTTTGTACGTTATACGCCGATCTTCGGGCACATTATGCGTAAAGCCGAATCGCAATCGCGCACAGCAAAAAATCCAGAAGCATTCAAAAGATTTCTTCGCCTCTCGAATGCCTCGCGACCAAGATGCTTCATCGCGACTGCTGCATTCGAAGGTCAGCGCACTGAAACTGTTGAAGCGTTGTGCGAATTTCGCGATCAATATCTCAAACTGACTCCCCACGGTCGCGCGATGATTCTCGTCTATTATCGTTTCTCCCCGCACATTGCGACTCTTCTTGACCGGCATCCTGCCTTTAAACCAAGCACTCGAGAGCTTTTAAAATGGCTCGCAGAGCGAGAATTCGTCAGAAACCACTTGAACAGTCGAGGGGGTCTGATGGATTCTCTCGAGCATGGCTCAGACACGTAATATCAAGACCGACGAATTTGACAGTCTCATCATTGGCGGAGGTCTCTCTGGCTTACTTGCGGCACACCAGCTCGACAGCACGGGCCGGAGAGTTGTTTTGGTGGAGAGCATGGACACGTTGGGTGGCAATTGCCGCGTGACAAATTCGAAGGTCGGTCCCATCGATCTGAATTTTAAATTTTTTCCTGACGCTCCCGAGACTCATGAAGCTCTCGAATGGATGTCTTCTGTTCTCGGTGAGAAAATCACGTTCGAAACAATCGAAGCGCCGCCGCTCACGTATGACGAAGGAAAATTCAAACCTTTTGTTGGCTTCGGCGATCAAAAAGTTGAGACCGCTTCTGAAATTGATGCCTACGCAAAGGCCCGTTATTTGCGACTGTCATCGACGCCAAAAGATTGGGTGAAAAAACTCACTGAGACTTTCACCGGAACTATTCTGACTCAGTCACAAGCAACAAAGATGCAAATCGACGATGGCTTCGTGATTGAAGTGATGATCAATGGCGCAAAACGCTTGTCAGGCCGCGAAGTCCTTTTTTGCGCAGCACCTCAGAATCTTCTCCGCCTTTTGCCAGAAGCGCAATCACCTGCACGCTTGCGCCAGCGCCTACTCAAAGGTGAATTCTGGACCTCGGTGAATTTGGATTTGATTCACTCTGGCCATGTCACCGAATCTGAAGCCGTCCACGCACTCAAGGGCGGAAGTGAAGAGCCATGCGTCGGCATATTCTCGCCAGCGGTCACAATTGAAGATGGTCGCCAAGCTCAGCTCTCGCAGTGGATTACGCTCGTCGCTCGCGACATGGCCGACGACCCAGAGTTGGTTGGCGGCGCTCTAAAACAAATCAAACGTCAGCTGAAACGTGCCTACGAAACGTCGCTTGATGGATTGATTCAAGAGCGCATCGTTGTGTCTCCGTTGAGCCACGGCGATTTTACCGGCATGCTCACTCCGGATGGTAAGTGGCCCAAATTGCAAAATCTCTGGGTGATCTCGGGTCTGCAGGATAATGCGAAGAACACAATCGGCTCAGTGCGTCAGGCGCGCCGGACACTTCAATCAATCATGGGTGACATTTTAGAAGGAACCGTGCTCGAATCTGACGAGTACGCAGAGGGCCCTCAACCGACAGCATGAGTGAGTGCTCAACGGTGGCTTAAACCTCCGTTTCGCTTAGGTTTTGGCCTTTTGCCGGACTCGTCTTCGTTCGCCCCTCCAAATGCCCTGGGACCCTCGTTCCGGGGCTCGTTTTCTAAAATCTTCCTTCGGTTTACAGCTTGAATTCCAGCGCGATTTCATTTGAATCAATGGCCAATCTTCGCCAATGAGCTAGGCCAATTCTCGACTCAAATCCTTGCCTCGACGCGTGAGCTCATGCTAGTTGTTGGCGACCACTTTTAGACCCGGCAAAATTGCGGCGCAATCCGATCACCGAATTCGTTCTACAAATTCGACTTCTGAGGCCACTCAACTCGCCAAATTTGAAAGAGGTTTTGCCACCGAAACGCCGCGCAGCACGCGCGGCGTGAAAGCAGCAAATGTCTGAATTGGAGTTTTTCCGATTTCGACAACTATAACACACTTCTCGTACTCCACTGGTCCCCCTAGAGGGGCATTTGATCGAGAAGGCGGGCCAAACCAGAAATATTTAGGAGGACCTATGGCTCAGGTTACTATGAAAGCCATGCTTGATGCAGGCGTACACTTCGGACACCAGACACAGCGCTGGAATCCAAAAATGAAACCCTACGTTTTCACCGCTCGCGGTGGAATCCACATCATCGACTTGCACAAGTCGGTGGATCGCTCGAAAAAAGCAGCTGATTTCGTAAAAGATATCGCAGCTCAGGGCGGACGGATGATTTTCGTTGGAACTAAAAAGCAAGCAGTTGAGCCAATCATTGAAGCGGCAACTAAATGCGGACAGTTCTACGTCACGAAGCGCTGGTTGGGCGGAATGATGACGAACTTCTCGACCATCAAAGCTTCGATCGAACGTTTGAAAAAGATCGACCAGATGCGCGAAAAGGGCGAGCTTGATTTCTTCTCTAAAAAAGAGCGCGCTAAAATTGAAAAAGAGTCGGCTCGTTTGGTGGACTACCTCGAAGGTATCCGCGATATGAAAGACGCTCCCTCTGCAATGTTCGTTGTTGATTTGAACAAAGAGCACATCGCAGTTGCTGAAGCTCGCCGTCTTGGCATTCCTGTGGTTGGTATTGCCGACACAAACGTTGACCCTGAAGCGATCGATTACCCGATCCCAGGAAACGATGATGCAATTCGATCGATCAAATTGTTTGCTAATTTGGTTGCCGACTCTTACCTCGAAGGTGCAAAAGAGTTTGAACAACGCGCACGTGCGAGCACGGACAAAGGATCCGACTTCGATAAGGACGCGGCAGCACAAACTGAACGCAAACCACGCGGACCAGTCCCAGCAGCAGCTGACAAAAAAGCAAGCGGACCAACCGTTGTGAAACGCACAACTGGCCGTAAACTCGTTGCAGCTGGTATGGCTGACGAAGTTGAAATTGCTCAAGAGATTGAAGAAGGCAATAAAGAAAAAGAAGAGACAGCTAAAGAAGACGGACAAGAGTAATTCTTGTTTGGGTTTGGGTTTGAGTTTGAATCTCGGCAGCGATCGAGATTCAGACCTTGCCACAGAGTTGAGGGCCCATGCGGCCCTCATAGCTCTCGCGAAAAGTTTCTGTTCCTGTAGCAATCTCACGGCTTGCGCATTCGCTCAGGTCTCGTAGGTTCCGCATCGCAGGTCCACTGTGCTTTCGCGAAACTGTTTCGACTCAATTTCGACTCAATTTAATTCTAAACGTTTTTTAAATATTCTTTGAGAAGGAAAATACCATGGCTATCTCTGCATCGATGGTGAAAGATCTGCGCGAAAAAACGAACGCAGGCATGATGGATTGCAAAAAAGCACTCGAAGAAAACGCGGGCAATTTCGAAGCTGCTGTTGATTGGCTACGTAAAAAAGGGCTCAGCGCCGCTGCGAAAAAAGCCGGACGTGTGGCTGCTGAAGGGATGGTTCAGTCCTACATCCACGGCGAAGGACGCGTCGGCGTTTTGCTCGAAGTGAACTGCGAAACTGATTTCGTCGCGCGCACTGACGGCTTCAAAGAATTCGTTCGCAACGTCGCTTTGCACATTGCTGCAACTTCGCCTTTGTCAGTTTCATCTGATGAAATTCCAACGGACCTTATCGAGCGTGAGCGTTCGGTTTTGACTGCAAAAGCGAAAGAGCAAGGCAAAAAAGACGAAATGATCGCGAAGATCGTTGATGGCCAAATCAAAAAATGGTTGTCTGAAAATTGTTTGCTCGAGCAAGCATTCGTCAAGAATCCCGACCTCAAAGTTGGCGACTACTTGAAAGAAACAATCGCTAAAACTGGCGAAAACATCGTTGTTCGACGTTTCACGCGCTTCGAGCTTGGTGAAGGCATCGAGAAAAAAGTCGATGACTTTGCAGCTGAGGTCGCTGCGATGCAGAGCTGATCTGATTTGTTGAAAGGCCTTGAGATTTCTCAGGGCCTTTTTCTTAAGTTGTACAACGAACCGGAGGCATCATGACGCCACGCCCAGCCTACAAACGCATTCTTCTTAAACTCAGTGGTGAGGCGCTTGCTGGTGATCAAGGGTTTGGGATCAATCCGATCGTCATTCAAAGTATCGCCGGTGGCGTTGCAAATGTGCATCGGACCGGACTTGAGATCGGTATCGTGATTGGCGGGGGCAATATCTTTCGTGGGATCGCCGCGTCTGCCAACGGCATGGACCGCGCAAGTTCTGATTACATGGGGATGCTCGCAACCTGCATCAATGCACTCGCTCTTCAAGACGCGCTCGAAAAACACGACGTCGACACGCGCGTTCAATCTGCCATTGAAATGGCAGAGATTGCTGAGCCCTATATCCGTCGCAAAGCGATGCGCCATCTTGAGAAAAAAAGAGTGGTGATTTTCGCTGCCGGCACTGGCAACCCTTACTTTACAACTGACACTGCGGCCGCTCTTCGTGCGATGGAAATCGACGCCGAAGTGATCATGAAAGCCACCAAGGTGGACGGAGTCTACGACAAAGATCCTAAACTCCATGCGGATGCAGTGAAGTTTGAAGAGCTGAGCTACATCGAAGTTTTAAACCGGCGCCTCAACGTGATGGACTCAACTGCTATCAGCCTTTGTATGGACAATTCGCTTCCGATCATCACATTCAACTTGAATGACCCGGAGAATATCGCTCGGGCGGCCCGCGGAGAGCAAATTGGGACTCTGATCAAGTAGCAGTTCAAGCAGCTGTTCAGGCAGCGTTTCAGGCGGAAAGCGACGCAGAATTGACAGGAATTGCGAACCGTCTTCACACTCCTTCTGTCCACACGATGTGAAGTCCGAGTGAACTCTGTTCCGATCCACTAAAGATCTTTGCGTCGGAAGCCATTTCAGCGCTAAATTGAGGCTGAATTATAGAATCGAAACCACCCCGGAACGTTTTAAAAACAACCCGGAATCGAACTCCAGAGTCTCCGTGATTCGCGTTCCGAAACGCAGATGACTCTCAAAACGAAGGATGGCGAATACATGAGCTCAGATATCAAAAAAATTTCGACTGAAAGCATGGACAAGGCAATTGCCGCTCTTATTAACGAACTTAAAAAAGTTCGTACAGGCCGCGCTCAAATCTCGATGCTCGACAACGTTCGCGTGAATTACTACGGCAACATGACACCGCTTAGCCAAGTCAGCGCCATCTCAACGCCTGACGCAAAAACTTTTATGATTGCACCTTGGGAATCGCAGATGCTGAAAGAGATTGAGCAATCGATCGTGAAAAGCGACATCGGTATGAGTCCGATCAATGACGGAAAAGTGATTCGTTTGAAACTCCCCGAGCTCACGGAACAGCGTCGTAAAGAACTCGTGAAGCAATGCCACAAGTTCGTAGAAGAATCGAAAGTCGCTATTCGCATGGCTCGTCGCGATGCGAATGAAGCTTTTAAGAAGTCACTCAAAGATAAAGCTATGAGCGAAGATGAAGGAAAACGTGGTCAAGAAGAGATTCAAAAGCTGACTGACGTTTACATCGAAAAAGCAGACAAGTTTTCTGCTGAAAAAGAGAAAGAGATTATGACAATCTAGTTCTTGTCGGTCAGCGCTGGACATCGACTGAGTCACTGACCGGCATCTACAGAGTGGATGCTGTGCAATTTAAGCTGGAGCGCTTGTTGTGAGTTTGCCTGAAGTTCCTAAACATCTTGCGATCATCATGGACGGCAATGGCCGTTGGGCCGAGCTGCGCGGTAAACACCGCACCCTTGGTCATCTCAAAGGCGCGAGAGTTGCAAAACGCACGATTGAATTCTGTGCGCAGGCTGGAGTTAAGAACCTCACGCTCTACGCGTTTAGCACCGAGAATTGGATGCGACCTGAGCATGAGGTGAGTTTTCTTATGCAGCTGCTCGGGCGCCACCTTCGCAATGAGCGCGCAACGCTTATGCGCAATAACATTCGTTTTTACGTGATCGGACAGATCGACCGCCTTCCGCTCGCAATCCAAGCTGAAGTTCAAAAGACAATCGACACCACTCGCGGTAACACCGGAATGGAGCTGACGTTTGCATTGAGTTACGGCAGCCGCCAAGAACTGACCGAAGTCGTTCGCTCCCTCGGCGAAGATATTCTTGCTGGACGACTGTTACCAAAAGATATCAGCGAAGCTTTGATCCGTTCGCGATTGCAAACATCTTACATGCCCGATCCAGATCTGATCATTCGCACGAGCGGAGAGTACCGCCTGTCAAATTTCTTACTATGGCAGGCCGCCTACAGCGAGTTGTACATCACTGAGACAAACTGGCCGGACTTTACCGACGAAGCGCTCCTCAAGGCATTTGCGCAGTATGCCTCGCGCGAGCGCCGTTTTGGAAAAACTTCGGCTCAGGTCGTGCAAAATCAGGTTGCACAGAAGAAGAGCCGGATTTCAAGCATCGCCGATTTGGTTCGCTTGACTGCTTTTCAACAGGTCAATCTTTGATGGCGATTCGAGTGATTTCAGCGCTTATCGCTGCTGCATTGGTGATCGGGAGTTTTGTTTATTTTAAAACGAATGGCTTGATTGGAATTTGCTTTTTCTGCGCTGTAGGTTGCGTCTACGAATACATGCGTCTTACACTCGAGAAGATCGATTCGCCTCAACACATGCGCTTTTCTTTCTTCGCGTTCGCGATCCTTATGCTTTTAGCAACGGGATTTTGGCCGGCGTCCGCGCTGTATGTGCTCACTCTGATCTCGGTCGTGTTCTTAGCAATGTCGCTTTCGATCCTCACCACTCAGCGTGAGCTCGACCATGTTTGGCAAATTCAATCGCTTGCTATTATGGGATTTGTTTATGTCGGAATCTTCCCGGCGATGACGATTTGTCTTCTGCAATTAGAGAAGGGTCCTGTCTGGCTTCTTGGCTTGCTCGCCATCGTCTTCAGCGGCGACACC
>JAYVND010000667.1:0-3204 GCA_043758635.1 Bdellovibrionales bacterium | reverse complement strand
GCGAAATTTCAAACTTCAAAGCGCACACTTCGGGGCATTTCTACTTCAGCCTCAAGGATAGCAAAGCACAGATCAGCGCGGTCATGTTCCGCGGCTTTAATACGGGCTTGCGGTTTCGCCCCGAAGACGGCATGGAAGTTTTAGTTCGTGGGAAAGTGACGGTTTACGAGCCCCGCGGAAATTATCAAATCTTTTGCGAAACGATGGAGCCTGTCGGAGCAGGTGCTCTGCAAAAGGCGTTTGAGCAACTCAAGAGCAAGCTTCAAAAAGAAGGTTTGTTTGACGAGAGTCGCAAGCGCGCTCTTCCAGCTTTGCCTCGCCATATCGCAATTGTGACTTCGCCAACGGGAGCCGCGATTCGCGATATGCTCAATGTTCTGGGTCGAAGATTTCGCGGAGCACGTGTCACGGTCATTCCGTGCAAGGTGCAAGGTGATCAAGCACCAAGCGAAATTGTGCGTGCAATCGCAATGGCGAATCAACTGAACGATGTCGACGTGATGATTGTCGGCCGCGGTGGTGGCTCGATCGAGGATCTTTGGGCATTCAACGAAGAGAAAGTAGCGCGTGCGATCGCAAGCGCTCGAGTGCCGGTGATCTCGGCTGTCGGCCACGAAATTGATTTCACGATTGCGGATTTCGTAGCGGATTTACGCGCACCTACTCCTTCGGCAGCCGCTGAACTTGTTGTGAAAAATGCAGCGGACCTCTTTGCGCAAATTGCGGGATTTGATCGCTCACTTCGAATGACGATGATGAGATTCTTAAATCACTCGCAGCAATCTGTTCATATTTTAGGCCGTCGACTCGTTGATCCCCAGCGCCGAATTCTTGAGGCAGCTCAACGGTGCGATGAACTTGTGCTTCGCTTGTCGGGCGCGATTCAGCGCGGAATTAGAACACGCGAAATGCGCGTCGCTCTGTTCGTGAAACATCTGGGTTCACCCGAGTCGCAGTTGAAGCTCTTGGGCCAGCAAATCAAGTCCGTGAGTCAGAGAATAACTTTGGCAATGAACCAGAGGCTTCGTTCAAAGCACGAGCTTGTTTCTCGAAATATGGCAGTTCTCGATTCGCTAAGTCCACTGCGAGTTCTGGATCGCGGATTTTCGATGGTCACGCGGGGCGAGAAAATCGTGACCAATGCATCCGAGCTCAAAGCCGGCGACCAGATTTTAGTTCGTATGGGAAAAGGCGAAGTTGCGGCCGAGGTGAAATCTGTAAGAGATGTCGGGCATTGAAGTCGTGCTGAAGAGTCGGGCAAATCTGATAACGTAAAAAAATATAAACACTGGAGTGAGCTATGGACTTCGAAAAAAAGCTGGGTCGTCTCGAAGATATCGTCGGAAAAATGGAAACGGGCGAACTGAGTCTCGAAGATTCATTGAAGCTTTTCGAGGAGGGTGTGAAGCTCTCCAGAGATTGCAACGTGCAGTTAAACGAGGCCGAGCAAAAAGTGAAATTGCTTTTAGGCGTTGATGAAAATGGTCAAGCGCAAACGCGCGATTTCGCGGTCGAAGATTAGGAGCTAACGATGAGTTTCGACCTGATAAAATCTGGAGTGAATTTGGAGCAAGTGATGAAGCACAACGCTTCTTACTTGGTGAAGTTTTTAGACGACCATTTCTCACTGACAAATACGGCTTCAAATCTGAGCCATGCGCTCTCTCTACATGGAATGCCGAAAGTTTCCTCAATCCCACTGGCTCGTGGTCTGGAACGATTGGTCGAATCCATGCGCTACTCGCTTCTTCAAGATGGTGGCAAGCGTTTTCGCCCCGTGCTCGCGATGATGACGAGTGAAGCGCTAGGCCAGCCGATCGCGGTGGCGCTACCGATGGCCGCCGCAGTAGAATGCGTGCACACTTACTCCTTGATTCACGATGATTTACCAGCGATGGACAACGATGATTTCCGTCGTGGTGCACCGACGAACCATAAGAAATTTGAAGAGTCTACGGCCATTCTCGCCGGCGATGCGCTTTTGACCGAAGCGTTTCTATTTCTCGCGCAAACCGGCGGAGATGCCAAGCGCGCGCTCCACGCGGTCGCAGAGCTTTCGCGTGCTGCAGGTGTCATCGGCATGGTTGGCGGCCAGGCTGTCGACATGAATGCAAAAGCAGAGGCGATCACGATCGACGAACTTCGCACGATGCACCGATTGAAAACCGGAGCGTTGATTCGGGTGAGTGCGGTAGGTGCCGCCATTCTTGCGGGCGCGACTGCAATGGAGGTCGCGGAAATTTCAACTTATGCCGACAATTTGGGGCTTGCGTTTCAGGTATCCGACGACATTTTGGATTACGATCCAGCTAAAATTGAGCCGGGAAGTTATCCGGCATTGCTCGGCATCGAAAAAACGCAAATCTACCTTGCGGAACTGACTGAAATTTGTCTCGCGAGCTTGAGCACGTGGCCGAAATCTGCCGACCCTCTGCGAGCGCTCGCGGTTTACAATCGCGATCGCAAAAAATAAGAGGTCTCCGTGAGCACAGTCCGAACGAAGAGAGCGCCCACCGTCGTCATGAGTCCTGATCTGGAAGTGCGAGAACTTCCGTTCAAAATTGGCTCGGGCCGCACACTCGCTTCGCAGAAAACGGTGAGCCGATTCGACACGACAAAATCACCGGCAGGGCATCATGCTAACGATGCCGGTGAAGACCGAATTCGACTCCGATTTTTTTATCGACCGAGCGACGGGCATTTGGTTGGTAAAGTCTGGTTCGGCGAAGGTGCTGAAGGTCCCCCAGGCCACGTGCACGGCGGAGCATCCGCTTACGTTTTGGATGAGGCGATGGGGAGTGTTGGATGGATGAACCATCTTCCGATTTTAGCTGCTCACCTTGACTTCGATTATCGAAAACCGACGCCACTTTTTCACGATCTCACAATCGAGGCGTGGCTTGGAGAATCAAGCGGTCGCCGCATTAACATTCAGTCTCGTTTACTTTTAGACGATGTTGTTTGTGTCGAAGGGCATGGTGAATTTGCAATTATTCCACGTTCGAAAATCTCGCATCTCGCCGACGAAAACGATCCACAGGTTCTCGCCATCATCAATGACTCGCAAGTGCGATGGGCTGCCGAATGAGACTTGATATATATCTTGTCGAAAAAGGATTGGCCCCGTCGCGAACCCGCGCGCAGCAGTTTATCGATCAAGGTCGGGTGACGCTTGTTCGTGCGGGCAAGAGGCAAGTGATGACC
>JAYVND010000666.1:0-3217 GCA_043758635.1 Bdellovibrionales bacterium | reverse complement strand
CGCACCAGAGAGAGGGTGCCAATATAAAACCGAATCGTCCGCCAAATACTTTTAACGAGACATCCAACTTCAATATTTCAACGTGAAATAACTTGAATAGAGGACATATGAGCTCACGCCGCCCATTCATCATCGCTGCTAACTGGAAATTAAATAAGTCTCCTCGTGAATCTGTTGAGTTTCTACAGGATTTCGTTCAAAAAGTTGAAGCGCAAAAGCTGCTCGAGCGCGCGGTTTCACCCTCCGCCTTCCAGCGCGAGATCGTCTTTTTCATTCCCGCCATTAGTCTCTGGGTCAGCGAACAAGCCCTTCGCGGATCTGACATAGGTTGCGGAGCGCAGAATATATACTTCGAAAACAAGGGAGCTTTTACCGGTGAAAATTCGCCCGCGATTGTCAAGGAAATCGGGGCAACTCATGCGCTCGTGGGACATAGCGAACGCCGCGCAATTTTCGGTGAATCGGATGAATTGGTTTCGAGAAAAGTGCGGGCGATTCAAGGCGCAGGTCTTAAAGCCATGATATGCGTTGGAGAATCTCTGAGTGAGCGTGAGTCTGGAAAGACGGATCAAGTGATCGTGCACCAACTGCGAGAAGCGCTGAGAAGCGCTGATCTCAAATCGAATCTCTCGATCGCCTACGAACCTGTCTGGGCAATCGGGACTGGCAAAGTCGCCTCACCGGAGCAAGCAAATCAAGCGCACCTCGTGCTTCGTCAGGCGCTGCGCGAAATTGGTGGCGAAGAGCTTGCGGGGCGTACTCCGATTCTTTACGGCGGAAGCGTAAAGCCTGAGAATGCAAATGAAATCGCCAATCAATCCGAAGTTGATGGCTTCCTTGTTGGGGGAGCTTCACTCGAAGTGGAATCTTTTCTCCGCCTCTGTGAAACTCAAAAGGGAAACTAAAAAGGCAGACTAAAAAGGCAGAAGAGCTAAGAAAATTAAAATGGTTTAACAGAGCTCAGTCTGCATCCGCCCCATTGAAAGACGCACTCGTATCTTCTCGGCGAATGTAGAAACGATCTAAGAAACGTGGAATTAAAAGCGAAACCAATCCGGTCGCGCCAAGAACCAAGAGAACAATTGCGATTTGTTTAATACGGTGAGCTCGGGTAGGTGGAAGTTTCGCGACCAGCTCATGTTGCGGTATTCCATCAGCCGCTAATGTCCAAATGTCCCATTGAGATTTCTTTCTTTCATACGCTGCCGCAATCAACTGATATCCTTGCTCAGGCTTCGGGCAGATTTTTATTTTCGCAAGATTGCTTTCGAGATCTTTGAAGTGAGCCTTTGAGACTTCGATGAATTCTGCCAAGCGCGGGTAACCGGGAACATCTGTCGAACCCGGCACAAGTGCCGAATCTAAATTGACTTCGCAACCCGGATTTAAGAATAAAAGATAAGGGCCTCGGTGAACCAGCCGCAGAGACTCGGTCATCTCGGACGCGTGCACGAAAAATTTCCCGTTCGTTTTCGCGGCATTTGGCACTTGGCCGACATTGAGTGTCATCTTCTGAGCCGATGAATTGACCAGCGCCTTTGATTTCACCTGAGATCTGCGAGCCGCCTCGAGCAGCTTTTTCACGACGACATCATTCGAATCGGCAGCGTCGGAGACGCTGTAGTGTAGCCATAGGCTCAGACCCATGACAAGACTGCAGGTCACGAGAAATGGATAGCCCCATCGCTTCTTCGTTCGTTTTGACATACGTTAAGCCTACCTTGCATAAGATGAAGCTCAAGCAAAGAATATGCTTGTTCAACGTCTTTTCGCATCATGAGTGTTTCACGCCCTAAACTCAAACACTAGATTCAGACCGCACTTGTAAGCCCACGACAACAGGCTGAATCCTTAATAATGCGTCAAGTCATTAGTCAGATAGCTAAGTCATGTTGAAGAGTTACAATTCTCGCTCATTGAAATGTTCCGGCTCCTTGCATACACTGATGAGGACTTAAGAGAGCAGTGGTTGCTGTCTCAGGGGATCTGGGGAGATTCAAACCTGGGAGAAACAAATGACCTCAAAGAAACTGAAAGCAGCTGAGCCAACGAAGCGCCTGCCACGCACACCGAAATTAAAGGGTGAAATGAAAGCTCGAAGCGGAAAAAAAACAACCACTGTAGCCTTGCAACAGGAAGTCTCGGACACCAAGCGACAGGAGACCTCAGTTGCCACGCAACTGGAAGATGCAGTTGCCACACAACTGAAAAATGCAGTCGCCCCGCAACTGAAAAATGCAGTCGCTCCGCAACTGGAAAAAGAAGGTGCGACGGCAAAGCGCGATGTTGCTGCAGTGTCTGACCGAATGACTTTTTCGCCTAAAGCCAAATTCGCTCCGACGAAGACTGTTTATAAATTAGCAAGTGGTTCGAGGAGATTTAAGCTCGCGAGTCGGTCATCGAAAACGGGAACGATCATGCATGTCATACCGAATCGTTCGGCTGAGAGCGTTCACGTTCTTTCAGTGAACGAGAATATTCACTATCGCCGTTGCCACATCTGCAATCAGGTGACCGAGTCTGATAAAGGCCGCGTCCACGCTTGCGCGCAATGCGGGAAAGTGATGGCCCCATTCTTCTTTTTTGAAGAGTGCGAAACGCCAATTTTATCCGAATTCGAGTTACGTCCGTTTGTCTCACCGGGCCAACACCCCCCGGTGCGTGGGTTGACGGCATTTTGGTAAAAGAGCAGACTGGCCTCTCGATCGAGCCTAGTGCTTTCACCCCTCTCTGACCGTTCAAGGTGTTTGGAATCGAAAGTACGACGAGGGTTCGATGAGTGAACTGTGGAAATCCACAGAGAGGTTTCATCATGTCGCTCAAGCCCATCCAACTCGACGATGTAAAAAAAGCCGCCGAGTTTTTAAAAACTACGATCGTTCGCACGCCACTCCGCAAGGCGCCGATCGCCCTCGAAACTCCGGGCACTGAAATTTATTTTAAACTCGAAAACGAACAGTTGACCGGAAGCTTCAAGATTCGTGGCGCGGTGAACAAGCTGAATTCCCTGACGGCCGAAGAGCGCAGCCGAGGAGTCGTTGCGAGTTCTGCCGGCAACCATGCGCAAGGTGTTGCGTATGGCGCAAAGATGCTCGGTGTACGAGCGCACATTTGCATGCCTGAGTCCGCCCCAATCGTAAAAGTAAATGCGACTCGTTCTTACGGCGCAGAAGTGATTCTAAAAGGTGAGGTTTATGATGAGGCCTATGCGCTCGCG
>JAYVND010000665.1:0-3217 GCA_043758635.1 Bdellovibrionales bacterium | reverse complement strand
TGAGGGCGGAATTCGCGAAGTGAGGTATTTTGATTTGAAACAAAGCATGCAAAACGGCGGCGGTCCAGCCTGCCTACGTCTTCGAATTGTCTTAAATGAAGTCGAACTTGAACAGACGAATCAAAAATCGCTTTTGACAGACGCCAACTTTGAAACGCTCTGCGCGTGGGTTAAAAAACATTACCGCGATCGCCTGGCACCAAGTGACTTGGCAGATCCCCAGCTTTTGATAGCCAATCGCACAGCTCTCGATGAGCTCACTCAGATTCTAGGTCTGGGCTCAGTCTATCCGTTCCAACGCTAACGCCGCCGCAACGCCAACGCCTTTCAAAGCCAGTTCCGTTTCATTGCGCACGACGAGCCCTACCAAAGCTTCTTCGGGTGCGCTCGGCTGAGACAGAGCTTGCTCTAATTCAAAAAAAAGACCGAGTGAAATCACTCGGTCTCTTTTTTTTTGAGAAACCGATTAGGTCTCTCCGTTCGAATCACATTTTGAAATCAAGCGCTAAGCCTGAAATCACCAGCCGCCGCGATTGTTGCTGCGTCCGCCGCCGCCACCGCCGCCACCACCGCCGAAGCCGCCGCCACGTCCACCGCCGCCGCCGCCGCCGCGATTATCGCGTGGTTCCATTGGCTTCGCTTCGCTGACGTTCATTGCGCGACCATCAAGGTCACGGCCATGAAGAGCAGAGATCGCTTTTTGAGCTTCTTCGTCCGTCGACATTTCAACAAAAGCAAAGCCTTTGCTGCGGCCAGTTTCACGGTCAGTGATAACTTTAACCGACTCAGTAGTTCCGAACTCGCCGAAAGTTGCAGCGAGACCTTGTTCAGTAGCTGAGTATGGAAGGTTGCCGACGTAGATCTTTTTGCCCATTGTGCCTCCTAAGGCTGGGAGCCTTTTGAGACTGGATGGACGTTATGCCCGCTGACTCAAAAATAGCTGTGTCGGCACTCTAGCAGGCAATCTGATCTAAGGATACATCAAAGCGCAATCGTTGATCGCGCGGTTACGAACTGCTCGGTCGACTCGCCGCTTAATAGGCTCATAAGGAATAAATCACATCCCCACACCGTTTTTAGTGCCTAAACGCACAATTCTCGCTGCTTCTGCTGCGCATCAGTGATGGACGACCGCATCAGAAACCCATACAACCTAAGGTCTCAACAATTACGGTCTCGTGGAGAAATCGGTAGACTCAGCAGACTTAAAATCTGCGGCTTCGGTAAAACGGGCGTGCCAGTTCAAGTCTGGCCGGGACCAATCTTCTTGAGGTGCTCGAACATCTTGATTCCCTGAGCCAATTGCGACTTCGAGAATGTTCTCACCTTTCCAATTTTACTTATGAGCAACCGGATCGGGATTATCTCACTTAGGATCTTGTCGATGTTTCACACCGGGCTCGGCTGAGTTGCGAGCTCAACCATCATCGCATCACTCGTTGATTTCAACTGTCAGTGGTTTAATGAGTGCGGCTATCATCGACTGGGCATCGACTGGGCATCGACTGGAATGTCATGTCACTTGCGATTTCAGAAATATTCGCACTTAAAGGTCTGAAGATGGATCTTTTGGAAAGCGGCAAAGGCCGGCGTGACGCAAGTGAAATTCACTTGATCTACGACCCTACATAAATGATTTAATTAGGCGCTCGCAAATCATCGCTCAAAGCTCAAAAGGATTCTGAGATGAAAACTTCTCTCGTTGTTCTCCTCCTACTTCCGCTTTGCATATCTCTTGCCCCATTTGCTCAAGCGAGCGAAAAAGAGGCGCTAACTCGAGCGCAGACCTCACATCTCCAGGCCTTTTACGAAGACCTCCATCGCAATCCTGAAATCAGCGGTGAAGAAACGAGGACTGCTGCAAAGGTGGCCGAAGAGTTTCGCGCGCTCGGGCTTGAAACTCAAGATCACATTGGTGGAACGGGAGTCGTCGGTGTTCTGAAAAATGGCGAAGGTCCGGTCACACTGATCCGTGCGGAGCTTGATGGACTTCCCGTGATTGAAGCGACCGGCGCTCCATATTCGAGCCAAGCAAAGGGCAAAATGCATGCGTGCGGCCATGACTTTCACGAGACAATCCTCTTGGGTGCAGCGACTGAGATGATGCAAGTAAAATCTGAATGGAAAGGAACGCTGATCTTTTTAGCGCAACCAGCAGAAGAAAGAATTTTTGGCGCCAATGCGATGATAAAAGACGGGCTTTTTAAAAAGATCCCAAAGCCTGACGTTTTCTTAGCACTTCACACAACCGGGAGTTATCCGCGTGGGAAACTTATTTTAACTTCAGGCTTCGCAATGGCTAACGCCGATACGATTGACATCACTTTCCGCGGCAAAGGCGCGCACGGGTCAAAACCTGAAGCGGGCATTGATCCCATCATCGAGGCCGCCGAATTCATTCTAAAAACACAGACGATCATCGGACGCGAAAAACAAGCCATCAAACCCGCAGTGCTTGGCGTAGGGTCGATTCACGGAGGCACTCGTGGAAATATCATTCCCGACGAAGTTAAGTTGCAGGCAACGCTTCGAACGTATGATCAAGATTTGCGAAAACATCTGAAGCAGCGTGTGGTGGAAACAGCCGAGGGCATTGCCAAAACGGATGGCGCGCCAGCCCCGACCGTTGATTTTGTTGAAGCGACCGATGCAACGTACAATGATCCCGCGCTGACCGCTCGTATGCGGAAAGTTTTGCAATCAACTTTCGGTAGCGATGCAGTTTTGGAGGGCGAGCAGAACATGGGAAGCGAAGACTTCGGAGAATTCGGTTTAGCGATTCACTCCCCCTCGCTCTTTATTTTCTTAGGTGAACAAGATCCAAAAGATAAAAGTGTCACAAATCATTCCGCGAAATACTTGCCGGATTTCAGTAAGACGTTTTCAGTCGGAGTCAAAGCGACGGTTGCCGAAATTTTAGAACTCAACAAGCGCTGACTCGTGACCGATCGTTGCAATGTTTTACAATTCCGCTATGCATCAGATTCCGGCAAATTTGAAATTTGTCGGACGGATGTTTTCGAAATCCCACTCAGCTGTTAGCGTGGTCGAATGCATGACGTCACCGCCTCCCTTGCGCCCCGCAGTCCTTCCTCGTTTGCCATTTTTCGGGGTGGAATCGAATTCTGCACACAAAATTTGATTCCGCTTTTAAAAGTGACCTGGCCCCTGCTGGTCGGACTGCAAGTGCTGGAGCTGATATCGGATCAATATTTTG
>JAYVND010000664.1:0-3224 GCA_043758635.1 Bdellovibrionales bacterium | reverse complement strand
ATATCCGTGAGCGCGAAACTCATTATGGCCGCTTCGATTTTATTAAAGCGGCACCGCTCATGGGTGGAATTTCGGCACTTTTAACAGTGATCGCAATTGTCTTCCTCTGCACAAAAGGTTTGAATTACGGAATCGATTTCGCCGGCGGAACAGAAGTGCAAGTTCGCTTCTCAAAACCGGTTGATCAACAAGAGCTCCGCACTTCGATCGAGTCGATCGGAATCAAAGATCCAGGTATTCAAAGTTACGGACCGAATAACGAGTATCTGATTCGCCTCGAGCTTCCAAAGGGCGGAACTGAAAAACAAACGAACGACCTCGTGAACGAAAATGTCACAAAGCTTCGCAGAGAGCTCAAAGATAAGTTCCAACTTCCAGAAGACGGCTTGTTGAAAGTTGACACTGTTGGACCAGCTGTCGGATCAGAGTTGATGCGAAATGGTCTTTTGGCCGCGTTTTACAGCTTCATCGTGATCTTGGTTTACGTGGCACTTCGCTTTGATTATCAATACGCGCCGGGCGCGGTGCTCTGCTTGGTGCATGACTCGATTGTGACACTTGGCGTGTACTCGCTTTTGGGTCGCGAATTCAACGTTCAGATCATGGCGTCGATCTTGACGCTCATTGGTTATTCGCTCAACGATACAATCGTCACGTTTGACCGAATCCGCGAGACCGCGCCAAAAAACCGTGATCTCAGCATGAGCTTCATCATCAACAAGTCGATCAACGATATGTTTGGTCGCACGATGTTGACCTCAGGTGCTACGATGATCGCGGTCCTCGCACTTTACTTCTTTGGAGGTGGTGTGATATCTGAGATCGCGTTCACGCTGATCATAGGAATTATCATCGGAACCTACTCTTCGGTTTACGTTGCGGCTCCTTTGATTTTGGTGATGCAGTGGTTTAAAAAGTCGTTCGCCCGTCAGCCGGCTGTAGCACAGAGCGCTCGCGCTTAAGCGGCGCGCGCTCTTGAGTTGCCTAAAATTTTAGTTTAGAACCAGTGGCGACGGCTTAAAACCGATCGCCATTTCTGCTGTTGGCGCCTGCGCAGGTTTTGAGGTGAAAAATATCAGGGAGAATTCGATTGGAAATGTTCAGTGAAACCTCAAGTGTCGTCTCGACTGAACAACCGACCTCGCTCTTAACGGCAGGGTCGGGCACGGTATGGCGATCGCGCCTTTCGGCTGATCAAAATTCTCAGCTCGCAGAAAATTTGAATTCAACTCCCGTAGTTCCAGGGCTCCCGCGCTTGATCTGGGATGTCTTGAGTTCGCGCGGTTATAGAACCGAAGCGGAGATTCAAAAATTTATTTCACCAAGTCTCAAAATTCTTCGCGATCCTGAAACTCTGACGGACATGACAAAGGCCGTTCAGCGACTGGTCAAAGTTCGAGAACGCCAAGAGCATTTGGTGATCTACGCCGACTATGACCTCGACGGCACGTCAGGTTTGGCGCTTTTGCTGCAAGCGTTCGAGTTAATGGGTTTTGAGCACGTGAGTTTCTACCAGCCAAAGCGATTGACCGAAGGTTACGGTCTTCACAACGCCGCGATTCAAAAACTTTTTGATAACGGTGCGCGAGTCTTAATGAGCATCGATCTCGGCATCACCGCAATAGAAGAAACTGAATTTGCGAAATCTCTTGGTATGGATGTGATCATAACGGATCATCATCTGCCCAAAGAAACTCTTCCGCACGCGATCGCGGTCGTGAACCCCAATCGCGGCAACTGCGAATCGGGGCTTGGCCACCTCTGTGGAACGGGCGTTGCGTTCTACCTTGTCTTGGCACTGAAGAGAACTCTGCTCGAACGAGGAATTCTTGAAGAGAATTTCGATCCGAAACTCTTGCTCGATTGTTTTACGATCGGCACGGTGACGGACATGGTCCCGCTTATTGACGAAAATCGCGTGCTAGTGAAGCACGGTCTTTTGCAACTTGCACAAACGCGCCGGCCTGGTTTGCGTGTGCTCATGCAAGCGTTAGGGCTGTGGGGCAACCCGATGACAAGTCAAGATGTGTCGATTCGTTTTGCACCTAAACTCAACGCGCTATCTCGAATGGAGATGGGCATCATGCCGATCGATCTCTATTTAGTGAAAGATGAAAAAGAAGCCCAACGTTTGGTCGAGCAGGTGCTCTCGAATAACCAGACGCGCCAAGCTTCGCAAAAAAGTGCGGAGACCGAAGCGCTCGAACAATTGAAGTCACAACCGCCGCAGAGTAGCATTTTTGTTTACTCCGAGAATTTTCACCGAGGGATCGTAGGCTTGGTTGCCACGAGACTCTGCCAAGAGTTTGGTTTGCCGGCTTTCGTCGGCTCACTGACAACTGCCGACGGAAAAATCGTGGGCAGTGCCAGGATGCCAGACAATCGTGGCATCAACGCACTCGATGCCATGAGTGCGGCCTCAGAGCATCTTCATCAGTTCGGCGGTCATGCCGCAGCTGCCGGATTCGAGCTTGATGTGGGTCAAGCCGAAGGATTTGGGAATGCACTCAATACTCATTTTAAAAATGCCGCGACCGTTGCGACTCCACGTTTTTTTGGTTTCGACACCGAAGCTGCGCTTTTCGAATTCAATCCAAACTTTATGTCGTGGTACGAGCAATTGGCTCCGTTTGGAATGCAGTTTCAAACGCCGACTTTCTTAGTTAGAAAAGCCAAGGTCACGGGGATCAAAAATCTGCGTGGTGGCCATTATAAGCTAACTTTGACCCAGCCTGGCTCGGCAAGCGAAGGTGGCGGAAATATTTCGCGAACCGCGATGTGGTTTTCGCCGGCAAAAGATCATGCGCTGATGAAGTCTGGTTTATCGAACCAGGAGGCGGGTTTGATCGAGGGCGCACAGGTGGATATCCTTGTCGAACCCCAGTGGAATTACTTCGCGGGCCAGAAGACGATTCAACTCTTGATTCAGGATATTCGAGCGCATTTAGCGGTCTAAATCGATATCCGCGAGTTGGACGGGCAGTTTCCGCATTATGCCGCCGGGAGAGATGGGGCGTCGGTAGGCGAGGCCTCTTCGCCCCTCGCGTCCGGAGCAAGTTGAGATTCCGGTTAAGAAATATACGCAAAGTTGAGTTCTCTTGTTTTCGATCGGACGATCGTGCTAAGCCTCCAGCTGTCAACAGCTCAGTTCTCCATGCGACACCTAGAACTTTCCCGGCGGTGCAATTGCGCCTCGGGAAAGTGTTGGCCCCAAGCTATATGCC
>JAYVND010000663.1:0-3227 GCA_043758635.1 Bdellovibrionales bacterium | reverse complement strand
AGAAAGTCGGCAAGTTTGACGAGCGCTTTTTCATGTACCTCGAAGACACCGACCTCTCGCGCCGAATTAACGACATCTCCCGAACCATCTACGACCCCTCGGTCTCGATCATTCACGAGCACAAAAAGGGCTCATACAAAAGCCGTCGCTTGATGCGCATCCACATTCAGTCTGCGGTTCGCTACTTTAATAAATGGGGCTGGTTTTTCGACCATACTCGCAGAATTCGCAATGCTCAGGCCATCAAACGCTATCTCTCGAACTTCGAGTAAATCTCAAACCTCAGTTTTGACTCAATCATAACAGTTATTTAAGGCGAGCAGGCAGTACACTCGAGAGCACGCCGCAGCCCATTAACTGCCAGCCCGGATTTGACTCATTTACACGAAACAAGCTTGCAAACCCAGGCAGATCCAGCGAAATTGACGCCCAATGTATCAGTTGCTTGTCATAACTGGAATCAGCTTCATGGCCTTTTGCGTGAGTGTGCTATGCACACGGCTTCTGATCACGCATGCCGAAAACCTGCGGCTCATAGATACTCCAAACGAACGCAGCGCTCATTGCAATCCCACTCCACGTGCCGGTGGCCTCGCTTTTTTCGTGGCTTTTTTAGCTGGGAGCGTCGGCCTTTGGGTTTTTCAGATAGTCCCGCTCGCTTGGCTTCTTCCCCTTTGGAGCGGCGGCTCACTGGTTGCCCTCATCGGTTGGATGGACGACCGGCACAACATGTCGGCTTCAAGCCGCCTTCTCGTTCACTTCACCAGTGCACTCTTAGTTTATGCGCTTATCACACGAGGTTTTGAGACGACGATCAACGTCGCATTGATCCCCGTGCAATGGCCAGTCATCACATTTATTTTTGCGCTTTTTTTCGTCGCATGGATGATCAATCTCTACAATTTTATGGACGGCATCGACGGGCTCGCAGGCCTGAACGCTGTCGTCGTATCCGTTTGTTTAGCTGGGCTCTCGGCCTGGCGACATGAGCTCGAGTGCACCGCGCTCTACGCTTTGCTTGCGCTTTCAGTCCTGGGGTTTCTATTTCACAACTGGTCGCCCGCAAAAATTTTCATGGGTGATTCTGGAAGTACATTCTTAGGCTTCACTTTCGCCGCACTCGCATTGATTGGCAAAGTGATGGGGAATCTCGGATTTGTTCCGAACGTCATTATTCTCGGTTGTTTCGTCGTTGATGCCACCTACACTCTCGCGATTCGTTTTTTCCAACGGAAAAAGCTCCACCACGCTCACCGCGATCACGCGTTTCAACACGCAATCCAAATGGGCTGGAGCCACCGCCGGGTTGTTTTGTTCTATTGTGCGATCACTGTATTTTGGCTTTTTCCGCTGTCACTTGCGGCATTGGTTTACGAGCGTATAGCCGTGCTCTTTCTAGTCATTGCCTATGTCCCGTTGATCACTATGATGAAGTTTTTCAAAGCAGGCATGGAAGGTCAGCTCCCAGCTTTCAGTGCTGGTAACCTCCGAGCTTCGCGTTCAAGCCTCGGGTTCCGGCCTCTGGATGCACGCAAATCTCTAGATAAGTAATGGGCACCATTCTAAGGTGTGCCACTGAACCGAAATAATTTGCACCATCTCCCAAAGATAAAATATGCTCGAGCTCACGACAAATGCGAAACTTTCTGTCGTCGTTTCTATTTTGAATCATGCGCCCCAGCTCGAAAACGCTGTTACGTGGTTGATGAATTCTCTGTGCCCAATTGAACGCGAGTGGTTCTTCATTGATGACTGTTCAACTGATAATGGCCTCGAGATCCTTAAAGTTCTCGCCGCGCGATTTAAGTTTCGACTAATAGAACAAAATCCAAATCATGGCAAAGGCGCAGCCGTTATCTGCGGAATCAAAGAAGCAACCTGCAACTTTATAATCATTCAAGATGCTGGTTCGAAGGTTGGCTTACCAATGGCTATATGGATGCGTACCTTGCCCTTTACGCGGTATTCGGACTCATGCAGGTGTGCGCCTGGCTCGAAGATAACGACGAAACGTCACTTCGATGTGGCGGCATGTTTTTATTCTCCTGTCTCGGTCTGAAAAACGAAGCCACACTCATCATTCTCTCTGCGCTCTTAGCATTATCCGCTGCTCTACTCTTGCGAGGGCAAAAAAAATTTATTGCATCAAAAAATCAGGTTTTGAGACGCGCAATCCTCTTTTTAGTACCGATCTCTTCGAAGCTACTTTGGACCAGATATTTGAAACGGGTCGGTGCAGCAAATGATCTCAATCTCGGCGCGAACTCTATTCCGACCATGGTCAGCAGGATCGGAAATCCATCGATAGTAATCTCGATCCTAAAGTCAACCTTAGGTAAGGGGGAGTTGCGTACGCTCTCCTTTGATCTTCCCCCCGTTTAGTGGACATGAACAATCTACGAACTGGGAGAAATTTTATGGCTGGAAAATCAAAGAAGCAATACTCTGAGGAATTCAAAGGGCAAGCGGTGCGTTTGTCGCGCGAATTAGGACACGCAAAAGCTGCCCGCCAGCTTGGGATTCCGGAGGTTACTTTGAGTTATTGGAAGAAACAAAATCACGGCAGAGAGAAGCTCAGTGAAGCGGAGCAAATGAAGGCAGATCGCGAAGAGCTTCAACGACTCCGAAAGGAAACGGCTGAACAAAAGCAGGTCATTCTAATATTAAAGAAAGCTGCAGCTTTTTTCTCCAACGACCAACTCAAGTAAAATTCGAGTTGGTCCAGGTGCTGAACACGGCAAATAGTGTTGCCGTGAATTTATCGTGCGAGACACTGGACGTCAGCCGAAGCGGATACTATGCATGGCTTTCTCGACCGCTGCCGCCCCGCGAGCTTGCGGATGCGGCTTTATTGCCTCGTATCCGGGCTATACATAAAAAAAGTAAAGCGACCTACGGCTCACCAAGGGTGACGGCAGAACTACGCGCGGAAGGCGAGCTGGTGAACGAGAAGCGGGTCGCGAGACTGATGCACAAGAACGAAATCTCGTCTGAAGCGGTAAAGAAGTTCAAGATCACGACTACCGGCTCAAATCACGATTTACCGATCGCCGATCGAATTTTCGAAACCGAGTTCGCGGATTGCGTAATGGCGCCTGATCAGGTTTACGTTGGGGACATCACCTACGTTTGGACCCAAGAAGGTTTTTTGTTTCTTGCCGTCTTCATGGATATTTTCACTCGTAAGATCGTAGGCCACAAGTCTGCTGATAACATGCGAGCGGAGC
>JAYVND010000662.1:0-3241 GCA_043758635.1 Bdellovibrionales bacterium | reverse complement strand
ATCTTCGGCATTCGTAACCAGTAAACCTTTTTCTGGAACTTGTTTTAAAAGCATTTGGAAAGCAGATTTCACGTGCTCCAAATCGCGGTAGATATCAGCATGATCAAATTCAACACTCGTCAGCACAACCGAACGCGGGCGGTAATGGGTAAACTTCGGTACTTTATCAAAAAAAGCGGTGTCGTACTCATCTCCTTCGATAACGAAATATTTGCCCTTGCCAACTCGGTAGCTCTGACCAAAGTTCTTCGGAATTCCTCCAATCATAAAACCAGGATTTAGGCCGAGGCAGTCAGTGAGCCAGGCTGTGAGCGAAGTTGTTGTGGTTTTTCCGTGCGTGCCCGCAATCACCATTGAGTGGCGATCTGCAATGACAATCTCCCCCATTGCCGACGGTAAACTTGTAAACGGAATATCACTTTCTAGAAGCGCTTGCGCCTCATCAAAAGATTTCGAGATGACATTGCCTACAATCACAAGGTCGGGGCGAGGAATTAAATTCTCGCGCTTGTACCCTTCCATAATCTTGATGCCGATATTTGTTAACTGTGTCGACATCGGTGGATAGACGTTCTGATCTGAACCCGTGACGCGGTATCCGCGGTCTTTTAAGAGTCCCGCAAGACTTGCCATCGCCGTTCCGCAAATCCCCATCATGTGGATATGCGCTCCCTGCTTCAGAGAAATGCTCACAACCGGACGGCGCGTGGAAGGATCACCTCCATGTGAAGCGGTCGCAGATGAATTTAGAACAGAAGAGACTGTTGCAACCGAGGCTGCTGGATTGGTACTTGTCATAGGTCATATTCAAACATTTTTCGGAGAAGCTTGGTACTATTTGCACGCCAAAATATCTAAGATTTTCACGGTGATATTGCCCGACCATCGTCGAGATGTAAACTGGCCCCATAGACCCAGGAGTTTTGAGTATCCTATTACCCAGGGGGTTTCAATGATCAGAAACAACAATGTACGTCGCCAAGCTCTCCTTGCGACTGTCGCTGCAATGACTGCGGCTCCGCAGTTCTCTATCGCTCAAATTCAATCCGACTTAAAGAGCGCACCTCTTTCGCGCTATTCTCGGCCGGTGATCCTACAGACTTCGACAGCTCGCCTCTCGCTTCAAAGTACAAGCGCCAGTGAGCAACAGAAGCAAGACGATATCCAAAAGCGTTTTGAAGCCCGATTCAGGACCAGTCGAAAATCTGGAATTTCTTCAGGCCCAAACATGTCGCCGAATGTGACGCCGAATGTGGACGCTGCAACTCCAGCACCGTATATATCAAAATCATTTACGAATAGCTCCACCACCTGTGCAAGAGATGGCAGCTGCGATTTAAAGAATTTCCATCTTGAAGCTTACAAATCAAGCTCGGTCCAAGATGAGCTTGATCCCTCGGCCAAAGATCTTCTTTACGGAGATATGATGGTTGCAAGCTACGAAACAAAAAGCCTCGCAACTCTCGAAGATTTCGTCATCGTTCAGTTCGTTCAGGGTTGTAACTTCATGGAAGTGAAAGTCAATGGCGCAAAACAAACGCTGATCGGCTCACACCGAGCCTACTACGATTACGACATTCCATTCATTCACCCAAAAATGACCGTCGACACGCTCGACGCGGATCCAATGTATGAGAGTATCCCTTATGATCCATCGCTTTATAGCTCAATTCCAAGAGCCGATTGGAAACGCCACGCGGGCTACCGCATCCATAAACCAAATCCATTTGTAAATGAAACCACCGCCGACCAAGCCGTTTATCAAAATGAAAAGCCGACATCTCCTATCCTGTACGTCTCGGACTACCCAACGCCGAGCTACTCACCAGCCGACCGGTCGACTCCATCGACGATGTCATTGAATTTTAGAACTTGCGTCTTTAAGGCATCTGACGTTCCGACGCACGCAGACCCATCTTGGCAGGGAGGCGGCAAAGAAATTGCTTGTTTCAATTGGCAAGCGAATAACAAATACGACGCTAAAAAGGACCGCTTTGTCGATTCCTCGGTCCTCGATCCGCGTTGCACAGACCAAAAGTGGGCAGATCAGCTGTTTCTCGAAAGCGCGACTCCTCCTTTGTCCAAACCACTCAATTGGGCAAAGTCCTCTGCCGATTACAATATTGCTTCGAATTCATGTGATGCCTTATTAGGAAAAGTTCAAACTGCCAACACATACTTTGCCGGAGATCTCTGCAAGGCGGATCTCGATCACTCGCGTGACTTCTCGCATTTCTCAACCGTCGTCAATGCCGGTCAGCGCGAAATTCCTTCGACATTTTTAGTTCGCCGTCTCGAAAAACAGGGCCAGGCCTCTATCGATTTCTCGGCTCTACGAAGCGAAAATCTCACCGAGATGGGGGATTTGTTCCACGAACTCCGGATGCGCGCACTCGATGTCGTCACTAAAAACGCTTCAACACAGAATGATGTCGACCAGGCCATGCTCACTCGCATGCAGGGCCTGAGTGTTCAGGTCTTAAATCAAGGCGACGGCTGTGACGGCGGCTTTGAACTGTACTCAGGGTACGATGCAATTACGAATCGTATTCAAATTTGCCCGGCTTGGACTCACATGCCAACTGAATCATGGGTTGAGCTGTTCTCCAACCGCATCGCAAACGTTTTAGATGTTTGCAGCTTCAAACCAAGTTACACGATGACTGACGCCTACTTCACCGACCTCAAAAAACAAAATCCGTTAATGACCGGTCGCTGCTTCAAAAGTGATCCAGATCTCGGAAACGTGACGATCATTGGACTCGTCAATTCCACTCTCGAGCCACTCGTAGACTCCGGCATTCATGATTTCGAAAGCATTCAGACGGACCTCGATTCCGCGCTTTTGAAATGCGGATTGATCACCTCGCGTGCGATGCCGAGCCAATTTCAGAATTTCTTTGCTCAGGACATTTGGACCTGCGGCCGCAGCGTCTCCGGCGATGCGACGCCCACCACGACGGTCACGCAGCCATGGCACGATCAAAAAGCCTGTGGCGGACGTGTGAGGGATGTGATTGAAGGAACTTACGGCGCTGACCTGATGGCCTATTATCTCCGTTTACATCCAGATGTATTGAAGCCAGATTCGAAAGTGTCAATTCTCTATAGCGGACGCGCACAATCTTGCGCACAGCAAGGGCTTCAAGATCCGCGTGGACTTGATTCACAGGAAAAGCTTGGTTTGTACCTTGGAAAACCAGAGATCATGACAAGTCTTGGCTGCCAAGTCACGTCGGAT
>JAYVND010000661.1:0-3242 GCA_043758635.1 Bdellovibrionales bacterium | reverse complement strand
GTTGACTCACAAATTGTTCCATACGGAATTTAGCGAGATAATCTAACACTTGAGTCGCCGAGTCTCGATTGAATAAACCTGGTTACTACTATGCTTTGCTCTTCAGAGTGTGCAAATTATCTTAACACTTTTTGGGAGCTGGAATTTCATCGAATTGCAATTTAATGCCGGAGACGAATGCCGCCGGCAGTTGTTTCATAAATCCTGATTTCGGTTTTCCAATCGAGTTTTCAGCTCGTACTCAATGAATGAAGCTTCCTCGATAAAATCTGATTCGTGCGGCGGAAACGATGCCCTCAGATCGTCGAGTGTCGCTATTCGCTTGATCTCGATGAGTTCAGTCAGGGCTCGCTCTAAATGACGAACGAGTTTTTGCATACGCTTGATTTCTTTCGGAGTTAGTAAAAATAAGTCCTCTCGCTTTTGGCCCATGTCTAAATTCCTGACGACGCTTGTACGACACAATCAGCGCTAATGCTTTGCGCTCGATTCACCATCGCGAGCGTCATCGCACTCGATGCCAAATTACCGACCTTTCGTGGGAGCCCTTGTGCAAGTTTGCGAATCATTGCGTAGGCAGGTTCTTCGAAAAGTGGATCGCTGCGGCCTGCAACTTTCAGGTGGTGAAGAATGTAGTCTCGTGCTTCCTCATCTGACGTGAGTCCCGCCATATGATATCTGAGCGTGATTCTTTGATTGAGTGGTTCATGCATCGGACGCTTGAGTCGCTCTCTTAATTCTGGCTGGCCAATGAGAATCAATAGAAACGGAAGCTTCGAATCCATTTGAAAGTTGGTGATGAGAATTAATTCTTGGAGCGTTTCGTGGTCGATCATGTGGGCTTCGTCGAGAATGATGACCGGAGTTTTCCCTTGGCCGTCGTGGAGATCCAGAATGCCTTTTTGGATCTGTTGAAAGAGATCGGTCTTGCGGACTTTTGGCGGAAGCTTTAGCAGGTGGTTGAGTTGGCGGTAGAGGTCATTCCTATTGACGGTCGCAAGCGGCGAATAACAATGAATATGGGTTTGCGGATTGAGTTCATCCACGAACTTCCTGAGAACGCTGGTTTTGCCTGCACCCGGCTCGCCAGTCAGACAAAATATCCCGCGCTGTTGTTTTAGAATCTGCAGGCGTATCGAGGCTTCCTGACTATCGAAGCTCTGATACATTTGATTTGTTTTAAGTTCTTTGAGAAACGGCTGACGTTTGAATCCGAAGTAGGCTTGGATCATGTGTGATCTCCTGGCTTTTTATAGACCGAGTGAAGTGCGACGTTTGAAATACGCGGACTTGGTTTGTAGATCTGCCCATTGAGTTGGCTGTTGACGGGAGAGATCTTTGTGAATCGAACGCCGTTCTCGTAGAGAAAGACATCGTCTGGTTTTGATTGAGAAAACTTCAACTCCACTTTTTGACCAATGAACTGAGGTGGAACTTCGTAGGTTGTTGCGTTGAGAGAGACTGTTGAATCTTTTCCGACTGAGCGATGGGTGGTATTGAGAAAATGTTCTTCAAGAGATTCTTCGTCTACTCGCCTGCGAGGGAAGCTCCGAACTGACAACTGGTAACGATCAATGGGCCTTGTTTGGATGCCAGAGTGGGTGCGCTGGTGATAGTTGCGAATCCAGATTGTGAAAGCATCGCTCAGCTTCGAGAGAGTCCAGCTCTCATCAAAGTCTTTGATATCAGGCAAGAAATTCTGACGAACTGTTCTGAAGAATCGCTCAATCTTTCCCCTCGACGGCGAGTCGTAGGGTTTTGAATGAACGACGCCGATACCAAGATTGGCCGAGATCAGAGTGAGATAGTTGCTTGAAAATGCAGCTCCGTTGTCGCAGTAAATGCGATCAGGGAGTCCGTGCGCGAGAATACCTTCTTTGAAAACGCTCTCTAATAGTTTTGTGTTCTCAGCCCAGCTCCACTGGTGGGCGACGATCAAGCGTGAGTGGTCATCAATGATTGCCATTAGAATCGCGCGCCGCTTTCGCTTGCCGTCAATCAAATGCGGACCATGCATAAAATCAGTCGTCCACAGCTCACCAAAATATCGCATCTCGAAACGTTTGCGAGGTGTTGCCGTTCTCTTTTTGTAGAGGCCCTCAGCTTTCAAAAAGCGCCTGACGGTTTCCATGCCGACCGGTGGGACGCCAAGCTGGTTCCCGGTGTTGAGGCGATCGTAGAATTTTACGCAACTAAGATCGGCATGCTCTTCTCTCAACTTTCGGATCACGATTTTGAGCTCATCACTTAAGCGTCTGAAGCCGCCTCGGTCGAAGCGAGCTTTCGGCATGAGACCTTGAAATCCCTGCTTTCGATAGTCGTAGAGCCAGATCCGCATGGTCGACGCCTTAAATTTTCTCGGACCGCGTCCAGGCACATCAAATGTTTTCAAACTCATCTGTTCAAAATGCGCAATCTGCGTCGGCCCTGAGTCCATCAGTACCGGCGAGATGATTTGGTGTTTCAGCAGTGCAATCTGCTCCTTCATTTTATCGTCCATCAAAAACCTCCGTCAAAATTTGTCGTTGGACGGCTTCTACGACAGAAATTGAAAGTCGAATTCATAACAGACGGCTTCCTACTGGCGCCCCGCCAGCTATGTCTTAGGGTGGCTCAAATGACATGAACCTTAGGCATGCGTGCGCGGTCGAAGGCGGGAGAAAGAATTCTTCAGATAGGCAGCAGGTGAGATGGTCGATGGTTGCGAGATTGGTGGAGTGTGAAGTCCGTTCTTCGCGCAAACGAATGCTCGTGAATCGAGAAATGCGTCTGCGTGGGATCACAAAGTCCGGTATCAAACTGAAACGTCGCTTCTGGGATTTACAATATCCGGTTCTGTGAACGAGTCGACCGGTGAATTCAAGCTCCGTACAAAATAGAAAACGTGAATAATATCCGCGGTAAATCGCGCAGCTGTGCCTCTCGCAGACCGGGCAGCACTTGTTGATGTTTGGCCAGCCGTTGTGATCCATTGAACGACGGTGCTTGGTTGACGCCAAATACGCATCGCTCGCCTCAATGTACTTGAGTGCCTGAGCCTTATCGCCGATCTTAAGAATGACTATTTTTGTTTGCTTCGTAACTTCAAGGATAGTCGAGGTGTGGGGCGTTCGCGCTCTGCACCTGCTAATTTATTGTAGCCTGCAAGTCTGGCTACATTACGCCGACTCAACCTGAGACGGTGTCATCGCAATCACTTCAGAAACAATCAATTCCGTCATGCCGTAATGTGTGAGCCAACA
>JAYVND010000660.1:0-3255 GCA_043758635.1 Bdellovibrionales bacterium | reverse complement strand
AAAAAATGATTACTGCGTTGCGATCGTGACCCACAATATGCAGCAGGCGGGCCGTGTCGCAGATCAGACTGCTTTCATGTACATGGGCGAATTGATTGAGATCAATGAAACCGGTAAGGTGTTCACCAACCCGGCCAACAAGCTCACCGAAGAATATATCACGGGGCATTTCGGCTGATCGAGGATTCGATGTCTAAGCCTGCCGTACCTGCAAGTAAATTGACTGATGATTCAAACGCTCCCACATCGAGAGGGGCTTCGCAGGCGTTGCGAGAGGCGCAGGCATCCGATGTTGGGGCCATCACTGAACTCGTGAACTCCGCTTACCGAGGCGAAAGCTCGCAGGCAGGTTGGACAACTGAAGCAAACATCCTAGGCGGTCAGAGGACAGATGCCGAAGCTATCGCCGGCATGGTCGCCGCGAATGGACAAGCCAAGGAGCAAACAATTTTGGTTTATGAGGAGCGCGGCAAAGTTTGCGCCTGTGTTTACCTCAAGCAAAAAGGATCGACGGCCTACTTAGGTATGTTGACTGTTTCGCCAAAATTGCAAGCGGGAGGAATTGGGCGGGTGCTGCTAGTGGGAGGCGAAAACTGGGCCAAAACCAACTGGCAAAGCGTGCGAATTGAAATGACCGTGATCGAGTCACGGCTCGAGCTAATTGCATGGTATGAGCGTCGCGGTTACCTGCGAACTCCGAAGCGCGAACCATTCCCGAGCCACGACCCTCGCTTTGGTGTTCCACTTGTCGAAAATCTGATGTTCATCGTTCTCGAAAAAGAATTTTGATTCGACTCTCCGAATGAACCTTCTCTCGACTTGTCGATATCAGAGAATGCAAGCTTAAGTTGAGACGATCAATCGTTCGGGCTAGCCGTGCAGATTCCGTGGACTGTCGTGACCCCTAGATTCCAAGTTTCCACTCTCGCAGCGTTTACGACGTTGCCGGTGAGGGAGTTGATGATGTGCCAGACTCCATCGGCTGTGCGAACGACTTTTGCTGGACACTCTTTGTAGGATCCCCATAGGCCGTTTGCGAGATATCGAATGACGACATCGCCGTTGCCCGCTGTCGAATTGATCGTGCCACGCAAAAAGAACACGTCATGACCTTGCACGTGCATCAGCACAACTCCGTTTCCATTCTGAATGTCGGCCAACGAGAAATTCTGAATGCTCGGTGCGCCCGCGGCTGGTGTCGATGCAAATGCAATTCCTCGAACAGCATCTGCCGTATCGACGATGAAGCTTAAAACACTCACGCCAGCGTCGCGGTCACTCGTGATTTGAGTGAGATCAGATTGGTTGCCAGAAATTGCCGCTCTCCATGGAGCGTAGTCTTGATAGAAGTGCCAGCTCTCCGCCGCCGAGAGTTCGGTTGAGAAGGTTTGCGCATTCGCGCGAGTGCTGAAAGTCAGAATAAGTGCGCCGGTGAGTGTAAGTGTAAGTGTGAGCGTGGCCGTGAGTCTGGCCATCAGTCTAGCCATCAGTCTAGCCATCAGTCTAGCCATGAGGCCAAGTGGGGCAACAGTTGCGAGCGCGCCTCGGCGGCGTGTGTGAATCGAAAGCATAGAATTCCCTCCATGGAATTTGCGGTCTTTCTATCTCACGTAAAATTCGCTCTCTTGTAATCCGTCCAGGTAGTGAAATTGGACGTGCGACGAGGCGGTTTGCCTAGGCAGTTATGAATGAAAGGCAGGTCAGTCGTGAATTCTTTGCATTCGGGTATGAACTGAGTCATGCTCGGCCGACTCTGGTCGTAAGATACTTGCCAAATTTTATGACGCCAAAACTGGATTTTTCTCTAGGCAAAATCTTCCATCTGAGAGGTGGTTCGATTTTAAAAAAATCAACAGGAGCAAACATCGCGCTTATTTGCGCCATCTTTTATTGGCTCAGACCATCCGCAAGAATATGCTCTGCTGCCAGGTATCCACTGCGAAGTGCGCCGTCGACGGTCCCGCGTGAAACTCCGCTTTGGGTGGCTTCTCCGGCAAAGTAGAGCGTCGACTCAATTGGAAGCGCAAGCGCTTCGGCAGCCGAGAGCCCACCCGTTTTAACAAAACTATAAGCACCCTGAGAATACGGATCGTGACTCCAGTCGTGGTAGTGCCACGTCTGAAGATTTTTTGCGATCTCGCGGGCACCGCAACCCAAGTATTTACCCAGCGTTTCGATGGCCTTATCCAAAATTTTCGATTCACCTAATGCTGCAAGTGCCTGTGCTTTTGGTCCACCAACCCAGCCTACCCAAAGTGGCGCGTTGCAAGGTTGAGGAGTCCACCAAACCGGGAACGCGGCTTGGGTATCACCATGCAGATAGCCAATTGGTGCTTCAGTTAACGCTGACCAAAACGTCTTTCGGAAGTGAAGCGTGATCCGAGCGGCGTGACCCATCGCGATCGCGCCTCTCGCTGCCGTGAGACTTGTGGGTTCAGGTTCAAAGCGCACCTCTGAAACTTGTGCCGATGCTCCAGGATTTCCGTGCAAGACGCCCCAAGGAAGAGTGACGATCACACGACTCGCAGAAAATTGTTTAGGTGCAGAGCCTTCGCGAAGTTTGGCTACGACGTCCACTCGACCTTTTCGCCAGTGGATCTCATTGACGACGGTATTCAAATGAAGCGTCGTAAAAGCTGGGCTGCAAGCGCGGAAAAGCGCTTCAGGAATTTGATCGTAACCATCTAACAGGCGTTTGCTGTCGCTTGCTTCCGTTAAGCCGCCTCCGCCACTTCCGTCTTCCGCGCCTGTCAGCGAATTCGTGCTGATCTGTCGTGAGTCCGCAGCCTGAAAACCTTCGATGAATGATAGCGCGCCCTCACGAGCCGACTGAGTCAGGTCGGTTTGCGACTTTATAAAGTCGCTGAATGAAATATCAACGGGCAAAGTTTTGAGTCGCCCGAGGGTCTTGTTGAGATCAGCCCATTCTGTTGTTCGAGGTTGCAGCCCTTCAGTTGTCACTCGATAGTGGGTTTCGCTCGTGTGAAACGTCGTGAGCCCGAATTGTTGAACCAGTTCATTGGTCTCGGGGGCTGATCCATGTATAAATTCTGCTCCCAATTCGATTGGCATTTTTAAAAATGGATCTCGCCCCGTGAGGATGCGACCGCCGATTCGATTTCGCGCCTCAAGAAGGCGAACGCGCAGACCACGTTGCGTCAGCATTTTCGCCGCAGCAAGGCCTGCGGCACCAGCGCCGATAATAAGCACATCCGAGTGCGTAGAAGAGTGGAGATCGAATGTGGAAAGCCCGGT
>JAYVND010000659.1:0-3258 GCA_043758635.1 Bdellovibrionales bacterium | reverse complement strand
AGCCTGACCGATGCGGAGACTGATGCCAGTGAATCGCTCACTTCGACCAAGGCAAGTATGAAGGACGCTGCACGCGAAGCGAAAGCGAATCTCAAATCTGAAGCGAGCTCTGTGCATTAAAGCCAGTTCGCCATTGTAAATCCGCGCCCGTGGCCTTCCACAACTGCGCGGATTTTTTTGACTCTTTATTTCTGTAGAAAATGTATTCGTAGAATTAGACAAGCATTGAGTCGGATGCTAACGTTTTTAGCTATGGACACATACACCCGCGCTTCAAAACTCTATCATTCGGCAAAGCCCGAAAATGCAGAAGAGGCGATAGATCTGCTCTTGCAGAATGCTTTGCAACATCCAGAAGATGGCAAGGCATGGTTCGAATTGGCAGGTTGCTATGACTATCTCGGGCGTGAACAAGATGCGCTCAATCAGTATTTGAAAGTGAAGAATCTTGGGATTCAGAGTTTGCCTGAGGAAGATCGACCACGCCTCTATCTTCAATGGGGTAGCACACTTCGCAACCTTGGGCGTCTCGAGGAGTCTCGTACAATTTTGTTCGAGGGAGCTCATAAGTTCCCTGAAATGCGAGCTCTAAAAGCTTTTCTAGCGCTCACTCAGTATTCGCTCGGCGCTTTTAAAGAGGCCGCCCAGGCACTCTTTATTCTACTTCATTCAAAATACCCAGATGACTCTTCCATGGAGCATTTCGCTCGCGCATTCGATTGGTACATTGATCATTTAGATGCCCCTCCTTCGACTGAGGGCGCAAGACAATCTGAACTCGATTAGAGTTACCAGCCCATTCCATCGTCTTCATCGTCGATCGTGTAACCGAGCTGTGTCGCCAAATCTGCTTCTGCGTTGAGAGCCGGTCGTGACGTCACCTTCTTTTTGAGTCCGACCAAGAAGATCTCTTTGCTGATCGAGCGCGTGCTCTCAGGCTTAACGGCGGTCACACGTTCATAGTCTTTTTTAATTTTTGAACGTAAATTTCCGAACTCTCCGCTCTGAAAAAACTTGCAGATAAAAGTGCCGTTGGGTTTCAGAAAACGATGAGCCACTTCCAGCGCCAGCTCACAGAGTTCAAGCGATCGAGCTTGATCCGCAAAACGTATGCCCGTCGTCTTCGGTGCCATGTCTGACATCACAATATCAAACGAGCCTTGAAAGCCGTGCTTTTGAAAAACTTCATCCAAGGTTAAATCGCGAAGGTCAGCCTGAATGAAAACACTGTTTGCCATCGAAACGGTCACCGGCGAAAGATCGACACCCAGAAGCCTTCCACCCGAGCCGATTTTTTCTGACGCGTACTGCGACCACGAACCAGGTGATGCGCCCAGATCGAGAACGGTTTGTCCTTGGCGAAATATTTTGAACTGCTGATCGATCTCTTGAAGCTTGTAGACCGAGCGCGCGGCGAATCCCTCTTTTTTGGCTTTCAAAAAATACTTGTCACGGTGATTGTATCCCATAGGGTGCAGCTTTCTCTTGCGAAAGGGCTCATCCCGGAGGGAGCACTTCACGGCTTTGGCATGAATCCACGAAAGGATTCGGCGTCGATGTGGCGCAGTCTTGAGCTCAACTGAGTCGAGTAACGCCGCAATCTTTGCCAATTCCTAAGCCAAATCAAGCTAGAAGAGTGAAACTGTAAAAAAGCCCACTCAGGCCGCAAACGGAACCTGCACCGCAAGCTGCCGGTCGGCGGTGAAAACGCAGACGCAATCTCCGTTGAGAGAAAAGCACTCTTTGCAGTACCCGCGGGAGAGTCCTTTTGCCAAGGCCGCCAGTCGCTGGCAGGCCACAGTGTCTGCTTGCGATGCCTTTAAAAGCGAGACATGCCCGCGAAATCCACCCTTAAAATCTTTGGTTGTCAGCTGATTTTTGACGAAAGCCTGGGCGCGGTGAAAACTTGAACCAACTTCAATGTCGAGTGCGAGATAATCGTAGCCCGTCACTTGCCCCCGAAGAATTTCAAAGCCGCGGGCTCGAATCACAAATCTCTCAGACGCAATCTGCTGAGCGACCAAACGCAATTCGTCGAGGCTCACTTCACCTTCGGCATAAGCAATCGAAACATGCGCCGCCATCCCGACAGGCTCAAACGCGTGACTCGAATCGGTCTGACCCTGGAGTGAAAGCCGGAGGGTTGAGCAAAACTTTTGAAAGGCATCGTCACGAAGTTCAACCGAAATATATGGATTGAGAATTGAGTTTTCGAGCATTTCAACCTCGTTGGCAGATTTGCACTAAATTTGTACTAGATTTAAAGTGCAGCCTGATATTAACGCTCGTAACCCATCTCGCGAACGCTACGATGAGTCATAAGAAGGCTTTGCCTAAGCTCAGATTTTAGAGTGCTCGAGACCGCTTTAGCCAATTTTGATTTTTCTAGCTGACTTATGAGTCTATCAAATTTACTGGCTACGACGACGACGTCCATGCGGTGGAACTGGATCGGTTGCAGGTTGCGGATCTTGTTGTTCAGCTGGTGGAGTTTGCGATCCACCGCCATTCAAACGGCGCAACTTCTCGGCCCACGCGGCGCGGATGTCATCTGCAGTCATTCTTTGTTCAGCCTCCGTATTGAAAGTCGGATGCGCGGAGCGCGATCCATGTAATACGAGATTGCAGACATTCGCACCTTGGCGATCCAGATAACCGGTGATGTCGTTTTCCATAAAAATAACTTCGTTCCGAGTCGGCTCCATCTGCCCCGTGGTCAGACTTTTCATTGGCACAACCTCTTCGCGCATCATCATGTTGCCGTGAATCGTGATGATGATTTGATGACCGCCGTTTTTTGGAATCGACATCTTTTGTTCGACTCGGCGGCGTGCTAAATCAACGCAAGCATCAAGATTCTTTCCGTAACTTTCGGTCATCGTGCGAAAGTAATTCTGATCTTTTTTCGAGAGAAGTGAAATATTTTTTAAAACTTGAGCCACTTTGTCTTTAGCTGCCGCAATTTTCGCTTCATCAATCTTCGGCGGATTTCCGCAGTACAGCGACTGCGCATCTTCGATGCTCATCACCAGATTTGCGTCGTTGTTGCCATCGCATAGTTCAGGATGAACGTAGCCCGACGAAGTTTTTGCGCAAGGCAAGCTCATTGTCTGAACGAGGAGATTTGGTTCGCAACCGCCAGTGTCCGCGCGCCCGAGTTCGCGTTTCGCGACAGATGTCGCTTGATCCTCGCTGATTTGCTCTTCTTGCTCAGGTGTTCGTGGTGGCTGATTTGGGTCAGCGACTTGCGCCGTTCGA
>JAYVND010000658.1:0-10088 GCA_043758635.1 Bdellovibrionales bacterium | reverse complement strand
ATCATTGAACACGACATTCGTTTCGAATTTGCGACGCTTATGATTTTTATCTTTTACCAATCCAGGAGCAGCAGAAACTTCTCTCATCGCACTGTACGCGCCGCTGGCGCGCTCCGCTGAGGCGAACACACTTGCCACTGGGAGAACAGAGATCGTCGCAATCAAAAAGATCAAGACGAAAAAAAACCGATTCTTATCGAACGTTACATAGAAGAGCGAATCCTCTCCGGTGACCTCAAGGACCTCTGACAATTGATTCGATTCCATTCGAATGCCTCCTAAAAACTAAGTTTGGCGCCAGCAAAATCGATGGGCCGATAGGAGAAGTCTTCTCCCGCCGTTCACCGGCTGCAAGTCCAAGAAGAGGTGGAGTAGTTTACAAAGTAAATTTCTCCACCTCTTTTGCTAGCTTTGCCAGTCATTGATCGCAACCCCCAAAAAAACTAAACTCTGCCCTGCCAGCGCAGGAAAAATGGACTTCGCCTCCACCGCGAGCTCGTCAGTCAACTGGTTGAGAGCACTCGAGTTGGTAAGTCGTTTGTTTATCCGTATTTGGCGCGACCGTTAGGTACGAGTCATTAATGATCCCGCAAAGCTCGCCGCTCTCAAATCCGATCGTAGCGAACGATCCGAGTTCGGCAAATCGAATGCGAATTTGTCCGCAACGAGTGCTCTGGAAATCGCTACTGAAATTTACATCAAACGCCCGCACCCAATTCACATCGGCTGCGCGGCTTGAAACTGTGATATGCGCCGGCTGATTAAAGGTTTCGTGAATGATGACTTCTCCTTCATTTGTCCTAACGACGGTCCCCCAGTCGATTGTGATATCAAACAATTTTTTCCGAGAGAGATCTTTGGCTTCGCAGTACGAAACTGAGCTCTGCTGTGACCAAACGGACTCCGCTGCTGCGGCTTGGATTGACGACAAAGCTAGCGGTAAAAGCAAAAAATGAGACTTCACTCTGAACTCCTTCTGGCGGCTGATTCTGAAGCCAATCGCAAAAAACTTGCGCCTGCTTCGACACCTTCATCGCAGTCCACAAGCCAATTTTCAAATCCATTGATTTTATAAATACATGAATATATTTAATACTACATGAAATTATCTCAGCTGCAGCTCAACGCATTTCAACAAATAGCAAAGGCCGGCAGCCTAACAAAAGCATCGGCCGTTCTTAATCTTACGCAATCCGCCCTCTCGCACCGGCTAAGCAATCTTGAAGAGGAGCTTGAGACTGCGCTTTTCATCAGGCATGGCACTGGCGTTCGCTTAACTGATGCCGGAGGCAAACTCCTCCGATACTGCCGATTGCAATCGCAGGCCGAGGAGGAACTTTTGACGGAGATTGGGCCTCAAGAGTTGCGACGGACGCAGGCATTTGCCGGAACCATTCGGATTGCCGGGACATCCTCGCTGATTCGCTCCGTTGCACTTCCGGCTATCGCAGATCTTTTACGAAAAAATCAAGAAGTGCGGTTGGAGCTTTTGACCCGCGAGTTATATGAACTTCCGCAAATGCTTTCAAACGGAGCTGCAGATTTTTTGATGGCGTCAGAATTGCCATCACTCGTCGGAGTCGTCGAAGAGGAGCTCGGTGAGGAGATTTGCGTACTCGTCAAAAACGCGGCCAAGAGCGATGGAAGCAGCAAAGGCAAAGATTCTTGTGCGGTCGTTTATCTCGATCACGATATGAACGATCGAACCACTTCTGATTTCATGAAACTAAATTCGAAATCTGAGATCAAGATCGCGCGCTCTTACATGGATGATATTTACGGAGTCATCGATGGAGTTGAGGCTGGATTAGGCCGAGCGGTTGTTCCGCGACACATGATTGCGGGACGAAAAAAGTTAAAAGTCATCGAGGGGTTCACGTCTCTCAAGATTCCCATCTTTCTCTACCGCTTGCGGCAACCTTATTACACAAAGCTTCATCAAGCCGTGAATACCGATTTGGTGAGGAATGCTAAACCACTTCTCGCGAAACGTTAAGGTCTCCCGACCACTTTCAACTCGACTGTCGCATGAGTCACCAGCAACTTTCCCCCTTTTGCCCCCTCTTTCCTGCTGATATCCCGGCATTTTTTACAAAGTTCTTCACCCGCCTTCTCCCGCTAGGGTAACAAAAATCGGCAAGAATCTAAAAGCGTAAACAGGTTCGATTGAAGCCAGTCCTCCCTGGTGCGAGAATAGCTCCTTCATCTTCGTCATTGGTAAGCGGTCTAACGCGAGTTCGACGCCATCTCGAATCAAACTTTGAGCGATGAATCTCGAGGAGGAACTGGGCTCCATTTTGCACGCCATTCAAGATCACTGGGCGGATCACTGGGCGAATCACCGAGTCGATAGCTGCGCCCATCCAAACGCTCGTGAGCGTCACTAGCTAAATCGCTGGTTCTATCACAGTGCCGGAGGATCACAGTGCCTCCAGACCACCGGCCAAATTACGGAGATGTTGATGCAATTTCCTCTTCGAGCCCTCGCATTCATAGCCACTGCCATGGCCAGTTTTTCAACTTTTAATTCAACAGCCAACGCGGTGATGGGCGATCAGTCTACGGTCATCGTGCATCGCCTGAGAGAGAGTGGGATTCAGAAAATTGGCGACATCAGCTTAGCCAATCTCGAGAGAGAAATTCGCACCATCCGCTGGCTCCCGCTGAACGGATTGCCTCCAAAAGAAATCACCAGAAATCGCCATTCGGCTTATTACGAAATGAGCGGGCGTGAGGTGCATGAATCGATGCAGCTTCCACCAGATCTAGATTCTCTGCGAACACAACTTGAACTGCACGAATCACTTGGCGCGCTCGGTTACCCTGACCAACAATACCAGTTTACAACCGCACTGAGTATCATCGACGGCATGGGAGCGGCTTCGATCAACCGCACCGCCATGATCAAAGAATATGGAAGCTCACTCTTCAAATATCAGCAAATTGCGAGCATGACGGGCGGGTCAAGCGTGGGCGGAGGAGGAGATATTACGGGACTTGACGTTAAAACGCAGGTCCTCAAATCGATTCTCGCCTCGAACTCACAAGTGAGCATGCAATTCTTAAAAGATTTTCCGAGCGCGATCTTCGAGCCGTTCTACGACTCAAAACATCAAATCATCTGGTTCCAATATTTCTACAGGTCGGCTTCGGTTGTAAAGGACGCGGGCCCCTTGGTCGGCGCGGCTCAACGCGATGGCTATCAGGAGTTGATCAAGTTGCATTTTCCATCTCTGATCTGGCAGAACGAGCCGATCAAGAAACCGGTGATCATCGATCAGCTCGCCAAACTCGTGCTGAGTCTTTATCCCTCATCAAATAACTACGAGCGCAGCCACATGGTACCCAATAAATGCGATCCTGCGAAGCCCATTGCCTTCCCGGTCGCAACGGATCCAGGTATCGAGACGGTTCAATACCTTCGCGTGAGTGCACTCATGAAATGTGAGGGCAAAGACGGGGACTTCGCAGGGGGCGATTGGTCCATTCGCTCACCGGGTGGCAACTGGCTAGAAAAGCGTTGGGAGTAGCATGAACATCATCGAAACGCTCGGGACATACCTAGAACGCAAGCGAAAGTCGAAGCACGGCTACTCGCTTCGCATTCTTGCGAAGGCAGTTGGTAAGTCGCCATCGTATTTAAGCCGCGTACTACGAGGGCAAAAACCGTTGACTCTCGACCTATTTGAAGGACTCGCGGCAGCGCTGGATGTTGAACTTGAGACACTTACCCTTTTGCGCGATTCGCTGAAACCCAGAGTTTCGAGTGAAAATCCCGCAGGTAAACTCGCCGAAAAACCTGTGTCATCTGAGATGCTCACTTGGCAAATGACCGACAAAAAACAGTTCGATGTTTTGCGCGAATGGTATTACCTGCCGATTTTAGAATTTGTCACCACTCACCTCTATGATGGATCCACGAGTTCAATTGCCGAACGCCTGGGCCTCGGGCGAGTGACCGTCGAAATGGCTATCCACGAAATGGTGCAGTGTCAGCTGCTCACCGTTAACGGTGCCCGTCTTTGCAAAACTGATGAAAAAACCCGCTGGAGCTCACCCAATTCGGCTGCCAGTATTCGAAAGTTTCACGCTTCAATGATGGGCCGCGCGCAGCTGCAACTTCAACAAGAGACCTCCCCTGAAGCATTCGCCAATCGACTGATCACTGGCATTACGCTCACGGCTAAACAGGAAAAGATTGACGCCGCACGAGCAAAGCTTGCCAACTGCTTGCACGAAATCGCGAACGAGCTCATCGGAGAATCCGGCGATGTGGTTTATCACCTCTCCGCGCAGTTATTTCCGCTGAGCAGATAAACCGAAATAGCAATTTGATGAGGCTCCGGCCCCGCCGCGTCTCGATTTACGAGGCGCCTCAGACGACCGATCACCAGAGATATCAAGCGAAACTAGGACGTAAGGGAGCGGGCACCTGTAGCTTACTCTTAAACGCCGGCGAGATACATATCGAATCGCGCTGTTTTTCCATCGAACGAATGGGTGGGGCGCCCGCCCAGTGCTGGCGCATAGATTGGTCTTTTTACGACAACTCTTTGGCGCGCGGCCTTTAGCGCCAGATTTAAAAGTGCTTCGGCGTCAATATCGTCTCCAAGAAGTCTGCGAAAAATCTGCATCTCTTTTTTAGGCAGCGCGCTTTTGGACCGCCCCTCCTCGGGATACATCGGATCGAGGTAGATCACGTCAGGGCAAACAGCGCGGTCACCCCTCCCAAGTGTCGTCATTAAGTCGTGCGAGACAGCATTCTCGAAACTCAACCGCGTCGCAACTTCTTGAAGATTCACGCGAGCTCGAACGGGGCGGGCCGATTTATCGTTGGCGTGCTGATCGCTTGCCGCTCGCAATCGCTCGAGACCATCTTGAAGTAATTCAAAAATCACCGGTGACCGCTCCACTGCTCGCACGTGGCAACCCATCGCGCTCATGATAAAAGCATCGGTGCCCATCCCTGCGGTCGCATCCAAAACATTTGGACCTGCGCCACCGCGATAAGATTTGAGTCCCAGAGCCCTGCTCATGGGTTGGGATCTAGTAAGTCCATTTTTCAAACGATGAAGGAGTGGGCCCGAGAGAAAATCGACAACCAGTGGAGCGTAATCAGGCAGAGTCTGATCGATAAGCATGAGCGCGTTGGTTTCGCGGAGCTCAAGTCGAGCTAACGCAAAACCACGTGTTTCGAGGTCATCACGGCCAGCGAGCAACGCGCGATCCTTAAGCATGAAGAACGAAGCTCGCCAGAACGATCACCAGAACCGCAAACCAAGCTAGTTTAACGACTCCTGAGCGAAGTCCCACTAGATCTGACGACAAAGGTGAAGCAAGCCGTTGCACCCGAGTTGTAAGCGGTGTGAGAAATCCTGCAATCAGAAGCGGCACGGCCAAAACGTGCCAGTCGGTGCGCATCCAGAGCATTGCTACAACTGCCGCACATACAGTGAGAATGGAGGTGAAGTAAAAAAAATTTTTACTTGCATCAAATCCCGTGCGCGTGGCCCAGGTCGAAATTCCCGCTTGATCGTCGGGCATGATGTTCTCAAAATTCGCCGCATGATAATACATCAGCGAGATGGATCCGAAGACTACGCCCATCGCCGCTTGTGCCCACGTCGCTGTGCCGATGAGGGCCCATGAAAACCCGACAGTCAGCAATGGCCCCGTCATTAAAAAAGCCATGATCTCGCCGAATCCAAGATATTTTAGACCAATTTTTTGCGAAGCAAACTCCAAGGCACCTAGGAGTGCGAGCACCGCTACCAAGAGAAATGCCGACAGGTGTGTCATCACGACTGGTGCACCTAGTAAAACCGCAAGGCCAAGTAGCCCCCACGCGGCACGCTTCAATGTGCGCGCGGCAACCCACCCGTTTTGAATCGCACGGCCACCACCACGCGCACTCAAGCGATCTTTACCGCGAATATGATCGAAATAATCGTTAAAGAGATTCACCGCAATCTGCAGCGAAAGCACTCCAAGAAAAGCACCGGTCGACATCCAACAGGGAACAAGTTCTGCCGAGTGCTGATCACTTAATCCAATATCAAAAACAATTCCCGCAAGAATGACGAGCATCGGGCCAAACGACAAAATCAGCGTGGAAGGCCGCATCAAGATCCAGCAGAGTTTCATAAGAGAAGGGCGATTGATATCGGCGACGGGCACGAGTTCGAAGGTCACCGCCTCACGAGTTGAGTCCGGCGCCATCGCCGAACGCATGTCCACATTCATCGAGCGCACTGGAAGCGCTCGAGTGTCATCCGAAAAACTTCCGTCAAGGTACGACATGAAATCGGGATTGAGATTGGACATCGTTTTGAAACGCGCATTGGCGCTCGGCATGAAGATCACGTGAACCTCAACGTTTGCGCCAGTAGAGAGGTTTTGACAAAGGAGAGAGTTCTGCGACCAAGGCTTGAGCACGAACTGTCGCATCGTCTTTTAATTGTGCGGTGATCACCGTTTGCAAGCGCTCCATCTGATGCGCGTAAAGTTCGATCAAAGCCTGATTCATGCGGTCAAACTCGGCGGATTTCTCATCGAAATACTTTTCGGTCAAAACCGACTTCAACTCTCCCAGAGATGCCGACTTAAATGTGGCCTGACGTTTTTCTTCTGGCAGATTTTTTGTTAAGAATACGCCAAAGGAATTTAGGTAGCCTGACTTTAGATCGCCAAGAACTGCTTTGCCTTCGCCGTTACGAATGTCGAAATCGAGGAGATCATCGCTGCGTTGGAAAAGCAATCCAAGCAAAGTTCCGCACTCTTCGAGAGTGGCGTGAAGCTCACGATCGTAAATCTCTGCACCTAAAAACGGTGCGCGCAGACACCATTTAAAAAGCGAAGCAGTTTTCAAATTGTGAACGCGGTCGAGTTGTTCGAGCGTGATATTGAAATCGCGAACGAGAGAGTCTTGAATCCATTCGCCTTCAAGCAAGTCCGAAATCACCTCTGAGGTGTATTGAATCAGCTTCACGTTTCCGTGTGATGATAGATTCACCATCACTCGTGCGAGAAGATAATCTCCCGCGAGAACAGCATACTCAGGCGTGTATTTGAGCCATGCAGCCGGCTTGTTTCGGCGAAGATGCGAGCGGTCAATCAAGTCGTCGTGAAGAAGCGAAGAATTGTGAATGAACTCAATCGTCTGGCAGAGCAAGTTGAGCAATCGGTCAGATATGCGAAGCGGTTCCGACACCTTTTGCACGAGGGTCGAACGAAAACCTTTACCGCTGCTAAACAAATCTTCGTAAAGATTGTTGAGCTTCGGGAGATAGGCCGGGAAATCTTTCGAATCGTAGATCTTGACGTTTTTCATCAAAATATTGTCACCAATTTATTTCGCAATTATGTCCAAAAATCATGCATTTATCTAGCAGGTAGCGCTTGAAGTCAAGACGGCGTCGGCCTTATGCTAAGTCCGATGAATTTCGCCAAAAGCCTTATCGAGTTTGTAAAAGAAGTGGCTCGCGATCCTAAAATTCCTTCGAGGGATAAGCGAGTGATTCTCGTGCTTTTGGCGCTGATCATCTCGCCTTTTGATCTCATCCCCGATTGGATTCCGGTGTATGGACTACTCGACGACTTTGTCATGATCGCAATCGTGATGGACTATTTCTTCAATGTTCTCGATGACCAGATGCTACTCAGCCACTATCCTTTTGGTATGAAAAGCTTCGCGACAGTCCGCCGCGCTGGTCGAACACTCGCGATTTTTTCGCCGTCTTTTCTTATGAATTTGATTTGGCGCTACAAACCACTGCCTTACTGATTCAGCAGAGCGGGCGCTAGATACATGCGGCACAGCCGCAACTGAATTGTGCGGCACAGCCGCAACTGAATTGTGCGGCACAGCCGCAACTGAATCGTGCGGCACAGCCGCAACTGAATCGTGCGGCACAGCCGCAACCTGACGACATGGCTTGCCCCTAACCGTTTTGAAAAAAGGAATTTATTGATGCAGGTGCAAACTTCGAAAGCTGTTTTCAAAAAGCGTGTCGATATTCGCTTTAGCCAATGCGACCCCGCCGGCATCATGTTTTTCGGGAACATCTACAGTCAGGCTCACGATTTTTACGAAGATTTTGTGATCAGCCTAGGCTTCACATGGAAGCAGTGGTTTGAAAATGACGACTGGATGGTTCCGCTCCGTCACACGTCGGCTGAGCATTTGATTCCAATTTATCCCGGCGACTCCTATGAAATGACAGCGGAAGTTGAACGAATCGGCGAGAGCTCATTTACAGGCAAATATAAAATGATAAGCCCCTTAGGAGTGCATGCCGAAGTCACCCTGGTGCACACGTTCATAAATTCAAAAACTCATAAGAAAATCCCAGTTCCCGCGAGCGTTCGCAGCCGGCTTGAGTCTTACCAAAGCCAGTGCTTTAACCCGGCCTAATGCCCTATAGAGGTAAAAGCTTAAACCGGCCTAAGACCCAATAGCGCGAGACTCTCAACTCGTAAAAGCTTGCCGAGTGCAGAACGCGGGAGCGCTGGCAAAAAATGGATCGCGCGAACTCGCTCAAATGGCATCACTTGCCTATCAAACGCTTGGACCAATGCGCGAGTCGATTCAGAATCCGAGTCAGTTAACAAAATAAGTCTAGCACCGAGGCGATCATCCGCCGCCGCGAGGACAACCGCGTCGTGTGGGTAATTGAGCGCAAACTTTGTTCGCTCCAAAATTTCTTCCAGTCGCGAGAGCATCACGCCCTCACCGCCAATTTTTACGAAATCCTGTGAGCGCCCGAGCATTGTCATTGAACCATCAGTCTCAAGCTTCACGCGATCCTCGGTCGAAAACCATCCGTCGCATTTTGGATCCTCGAAGACCATCTCTTGACCCAAAGGAAAACGAACCTGCGCCGATAGCAAGCTTGCACTTCGAATTTGCAACCGCTGCTCAGAATCCACACGCAACTCCACATGTGCGAGTGGAAAAAGCCTTGGATCATCGCCGGGCGCGAAAGCAGTTGCGACTTGTGAACCACATTCGGTCAATCCGTAGCTCGGAAGGGCAGGCCAACCGAGTGCTCGAGCCGCCTTCTGCAAATTTGATTCAAGGCGAGCGCCGCCAACGACAATGGCGCGAAGCGATCGGGGCGCACGTTTTGCCAATCGCACAAGATCAAAAAGCTGCGTTGGGACAAGTGAGAGTAATGTGGCATTGGAAACCGTGAGCTCTCGATAGAACTCTTCGGCATTCCACTTTTCTAGTTTGGTTTCAACAACCTGGCTTTGCGCGAGGAACGCGCGGGCACCAATTTGCAGACCGCCAACATGATAAACTGGTAAGACTCTGAGCCATACGTCAGCGCTCGTTGCCCCAAAACGCGCGTTAGATGCCGCCGCACTTGCCAGCAAAGCTTCTTTCCGAAGAAGAATCATTCGACCGATGTCACCGCTACTACCAGATGTCGCAATGCCCACGAGAGCGCTAGCACGTCCTTCGACAAATTTCGTCCAGGCCTGAGCGTAAATCCCACGTGTCGATTCAATCAGACGCGGATTGAGCATCAGCTGATTTGATTCTGACTTCCAAAATTCTGCAGTTGTGAAGTTCAGGGGCTGCCTCATGTCTTTGATCGCATGAGCACAAAACTTTTTGCGCTCGCTCTAAACTAAGAAAGCAGTTGCTTTCGATGTCAGATGTTCAGATGTAGCTGTCTAACGTTAATTCGGCAGGAGAGAAAGAATCAAGTTCAGAGGAACTTGATTCAACCTTTAGGCTTCAGATTAACGGCAGGCCTGAATAGTTCCGAGGTTTGCAGTTTCATCACGCGGATTAGCCCGCACTTCGATACGTGCCAACTCCGTTTCGGGACTTGCTGGATCAAAGAATCGGAGCAAATAAAGATCTTGCTTTGTCGTTGTTTGCATTTGATCAAGTTCTTGTCCAGAGCAGTAGTTGATCACCGCCTGACCCTCTGGAAACGTCTGAACGCTGCCGTGACAAACAAGGGTTTGAGCAATCTGAATTCCCGTGTAGGTGCAAGATTGCATCATTGGTTTTGCAGGCGCGACGTTCAAATTCACTGTGCTGTGCTCGCCCGAGATATTGTAAGCCTGCTTAG
>JAYVND010000657.1:0-10097 GCA_043758635.1 Bdellovibrionales bacterium | reverse complement strand
GTGACTGGCTCCACACTGAGCCAACTGGTGTGGAAATCGTGACAGAGCAAGAGCTGCGCCGATGCCATCATGAAGCGCTCCCCGATTGGCTGCCCGATACAGGACTGCACAGACCCGATGGCTACTGGCGAGTATCAAATGGCGAGAAAACAAAACTAATGGCATTGGAAGTCGAGCTTTCTCAGAAAAAGATTGAGCGCTACGAGAACCTCGCCCGCTTTTACGCCGAAGACGCACCTCATTTCCACATCATATGGATTGTCGAGGGATCACAATTGATGAAGAGAATTGAATCTCAAATGGCAAAGTATGTGGGCACTCGGGCTCACAAACATAGTTTCACGTCCTTTGTGGATTTTCAAAAACTTGGATGGCAATCGAAAATTCTAATTGGCAAATCTCTTGGGCAAACGCTCTCGCAACAGCTCGAGATATCGCAGCGATCTGTAAGCGATAATCATCTCGTCAGACGATTCTTCGATTTAAGGAAAAACCCAGTAGAATCAACGACCTTCTCGAACCAAATTTCCCACGATTTTTTCTACTCCGTACCCCTTTCCCCCGTATCAAGTTTATTACCTAAAGGACCCCTCACTTTATGAAGGCTATCTTACTTGTTTCCTCTATTTCTCTCTTATGTTCCTGCGCATCTGTCCAGCGCTCTACAATTCTTGGTGCGGCAATTGGTGGCACGACTATTGGCTTCGCCGGATCGATGATGTCTGGCGACCAACATCGCGCAAGAGGAGCGATCGTCGGATCACTTGTCGGAGCATCAATCGGTGGTGTGATCGGATATCTAGCTTACAAAAGCACGGAGCGAAGTGATCTTGAGAAGGCTGCATCTGTTAATTCGTCATCGGCGAACGCTCCGCTCTTGACCTCGCCAAAAGTGCGACGGGTGTGGGTACCAGCAAAGATCGAAGGCGAAAAATATATCGATGGACACTACATGTTTGTGATCGAAAAAACGAGCGGCTGGAGTAACTGATGGATGAGAACAAAAATTCAGACGAAGTTCATCACGCCTCTATTGACAGTCCCGCTGCTAAGCCTAGACGAGCAAATCCAGATCGAATCGTGATTGATCCTGAAACAGCCGCAATCGTGAGTTCGATCGGTGTGCAACTAGCTGAAACTTTCAACGGCATGGTGAATCTGAAAACGAAGGAAATCGTAAACTTTGTTCTTCAAAAGCGATCGCAGCTGCTTGATAAAAGCGAGCTCCGAGCGGTTAGGATAAAGTATTTTGACGACGTTCGAGCAGCGCAGTGGGCACTTGTAAAACTACAAGAAGCAAAAGGACGCGGCCAGGATCTAACTCTGGCCGAAGTCATAGAGAAAATGCAATTTCCCCAGCAGAGTGTGCAGAAGGAAGATGCACGCTCTGGAAGAGCGCTCAAAAAGAAATTCTCAACTGGCGACTCGGACGCTGTCGGTAAACCTAAAGATAAACTTGAAAATCTTTAAAATCGGTAGGAACCGACGTCATGAAAAGATTATTGAAATCAATTTAGAAACCTTATTTTGTTTATAGGCTCGCTTTTTTCCTTGATATTAAGGTAGAAAATGGCGAATGTATTAGCTCAACAGGGAGAACAAAACTCTCCCCCGCTCTTTCTCAATCGAATAGTTTGTGAATGGCTTTCTACCAAAGAAGCGGCTGCTTATTTGGGAATTTCGCCGAACGCTCTCAGAATCTTAGTCTGCAGAGGTCGCGTGAGATCTTACAAGTTAGGTAGCCGACTGAAATTTAGAATCAAGGATCTGAGGAATCTTCTTTCCCTTAAAGGAGATATCCGATGATTAAAGTTTATCAAAAAAACGGCAAAAAGTTTTACGAAGTGTTTGTGAAAACACTCGATCCAAGCGGCAAGCAAGTTGGTCGCAGGAAAAAAAGAATTACGAGTGAGCGTGCCGCGAGAGATGTTGAATTTGAATTCCGGAAGGATTTGAAACTCGTCTCCAAAGGTGAGCTTCGGTGGACATGGGCTGAGTGGCATGAGGAGTGCTTGAGGAAAATGCGGATGACCCGAAAGCCCTCAACAATCATGAGCTATGATCTACAAATTAAAAAGTGGATCCCTCGAGATTGGAACGAGCGGCAAATTACGGGAATAACTCAGGCCGATATTTATGAGCTGATTTTTGAGACAATCAAAGATCAGCTCTCTCCCGGAACTCTCAAGTGCTTCCTCAAGATGATGAAGCGGATTTTTGAAATGGCGGTCAACGAGGGTGTCCTCTCAAAAAATCCCGCAACCGGTCTTACAGTCCAAGTTGCGCGGCCTGAGCAGAAGGTACTGACGGCAAGCGATGCCGAGCTTTTGCTAAAGGCCGGTAAAGAAACAGGACATGTCTTCTACCCTATTTGGGCATTTGCGCTCATGACAGGCATGAGGTCGGGAGAAATGTACGCTCTCAAGTGGACAGACATTGATCTCGAGGCCGGCATCATTAGTGTGACGAAGCAATGGACCTCAAAGACCGGAATTTGTGCCACGAAGACTCGTGAGAACAGAATCGTCCCAGTTAGCCCCGATCTGAAGTTGCTCCTTCAGGAGATGAAGCTTGAACGGAATCGCTCTAGCGAGTTCGTTCTGCCTCATCTCAGAGCATGGACCAAAGGTTGCCAGGCCCGAGTGATAAGAGATTTCTGTAAAAGTGTTGGCATCACTGAGGTGAAGTTCCATGACTTGCGGGCGACCTTTATCACCAACATGCTCGCACAAGGAGTGCCGCTGGTGACGGTAATGGCGATTGTTGGACATCAGCGAATGTCGACAACCGATATCTATCTTCGCCTCGCGGGAGTGAATGTGAAGGGGGCAACAGCTAAGCTTGGATACCAGCTGCCGAAGTTTCAAATCGCCGAAGTGTTCCAACTGCCGAAGAGGCAATAATGTCAGATCAGCATCAGTCGGAAAAGTTTGGTAACAGAAAGTAACATGCAAACATTCGAAACCAGTGATTACGCGGAGTTGCGACGATTGCGTCCTCTCCGCCAACCGCCGCTAGTCATTAAAAGTAGAATCAAGAATCTCAAGTCAAATTAAACAGTTACAGAGCAATTAACGCATTTAGACAGCATGCTCACCATTTCAGCGTATTTCACGGCATTTCAAAAAATGGTAGCGCTTTGGTAGCTACTTGGTAGCCATTGAAAATACGTACAAATTCAGTTTATAGTTTCCGAAGTCCCAATCACTCTCCATTTTTTTGTTTTCTACCTATCGCTAATGTCGGCGATCGGGGATCAAAAATTAAGGAGAGCCTCTCTATGTTTCGCCTAGTTTACTGGATCATTTCCCTGTGTTTGCTGTTGGGTTTAGCCGGCACGCTTGTCGATGCCACTCGCGAGATGCTGGGACTTGCCGCCCACGCCCATCAGCACGACCAGCTCAGTTACGCAAAGTTTACACGCGAGCTTTGGGGTCAAAAACACGGGCCCCGGAAGTAGCAAAATCTGTAGCAATTTGTAGCAGACCGTAGCCACGAAGTAGCCAAATCGTAGCCAGTCTCCAATCTTCAAAATTTTTACCTTGTGAGGTCCTCAGTGTCTCAGAGCCAAATATCCGCGTCTCACGCTCAGCCGAATTCGGTCGTGCCAGCTCTTACCCCAGCAACCCTACGTCCCCGTCACCGGTATTCGACCGAGCTTCGAGCGGTTCTACGAATCATCGAGTCCGACGACTTTTTGGTGCGAAATGTCCTCCCTTTTATTGATTGCGAAAGAGAATCGATTGCGTGGGATCGGATTTTCTCGATGTCATTCGGCTCTGGCCATTACGCTGCCGTTGCGATGGCTTACGGGATCTGGACTGATCACCAGAGAGCAGGTTGTGATCCGTTTGATATGGCGTTCAGTCTTGGACCAAACCTTCAGAGAGCGGTTCTATCGGCACTTGCGCTTCGGTGGGGACTTACGAGTGATGCCGCGATCAACCCCTGAGTTGTCGTCAAAATAGCTTTGAGGCTGCGATCAGCTCGATCTTACGATTTCTAGAGTTCCCGATGCCTTTCGTTCTGATCTGTGAAGCGTCCTCATTACTCAATCTATCATTTTACCGCCCGAGTGCAGCTTTGCTCTCGGGCTTTTTATTTTGGAGTTCTCATGCCTTCATTGCTCCGTCCGGCCCAAGTCCTTGGCTACGCGTCCCTTTCTTCAAACGGGTCATTGTCCTATTCCGACTGCAACGCTCTCCGAAACTTCTCAATGAACGTCACAAATGAAATGGAAATCCTGGCTGAAGAGTACCACCCATCAGAACGTCGTCGCCCGTGCTTCAACGAACTTCGCCGAATCATCGCTCAAGGTGCCTCGAAGGTTTTGGTGGTCCCAAATCTTTTCCACATCGCTGCTGGCGAAAGGGAGAGGCTTTTGAAGTTTCTGAATTTTCTCGAATTCTACGATGTGCGCCTCTTGAGTTTATCAGAGGGTGTCGATAGCCATCTTATAGATAAAGAATCGATTCTCCTTGCCGCCACCCAAACATGTCCCCCGCCGCAAATCAAAACTGCTGATACCAGCAAATCACGCAGCCAACAATTGGCGAGCGACAAATGAAGCTCCCGTCCCGGAAATCCCAAACCCAGTGTTCGGCCAATTTTCTCTATATTTTATGCGCAGACTCTCAAATGGCCATCAGAGCTACGAATCACATCTCTTCATGCCTTTATTTTTCTCAAATTCCATCCTGGAGGTTTATTTGACGTCGGACTTACCATCCACCGCCCAGACTCTTGCCTATGCATCGACTGTTGAATCCCACTGGGATCTCGGTCGATTTAGTTTTCTCCGTCTCAAAAGCTATTGTGAGCAGCGCTTCTATCCGATCGAGATTTTATCAGAAAAGATCCATCCCGAATCGAAAGCCCGTCCGATCTGGATTGAAATAAAAAGACGAATCAAAAAGGGCGATGTCACTCTTCTCATCATCCCGAGCATTTATCATGTCGCCGGATCAGATTTAGCTAAACTATCCGACTTTCTTCGCCTGCTAGAAATTGAAAAAGTGAAACTCATCAGCCTGAAAGATGACGTCGATACCGACCGGTTTTCGAGAGCTCAAATTTTAAAGCAATTCGCAACCGCTCAGTTCAGCCAAATGGCGCCAGCAAACATCTATCCAAAGGAATTTTCAGCATGAAGAAATTTACCGCGCTCTACATTTTTATCAACGCCGCCGGTGCACCTGGCAGTGCCGGCATTCAAGCTGAGGCCCTTTCAAACTGGTGTATTGAAAATGGAGTCACAAATTACCGCTACTTTGCCGATCACGAAAACGTAACGCCAATCGAAGGAGAAGAAATGAACGTACGCGCAGCGCTCACCCGAATGATGGCAAAAGTCAAAAAGCAGAAAGTCTCGCAGGTTGTGTGTTTCGAGTTGGCCCAGCTCGGAAGCTCTCCCCTCGAGCAAAGTTTTGCTCTCGATACTTGCAACAATTTATCGACCCCGGTTTTCAGCCTCGCTGGTCCCTCAAGGCTCGAAGACATTCAAAAGGAAATCGATCGTTGGGTTTTTAAAACTGATGAATCAGTTCCGGCGGCAGAGGTGGTGACTGTGATCCTGCCAGTTCTTCCCGATGACGAAATGGAACTGACGACCGACATTAAGAAGACAGCGAAAAAACGCGGCCGCAAGATGACCCGCAATGTGAATCTTATCAACCAGTTGCTCGATGAAGGGCAATCTCTTTCAAAGATCGCAAAAGCCGCCGGCTGCTCTCGAGCAACCGTGCAACTTCAAAAGAAGATCTGGAGTGCAGACAAGGCGACGACTGCTCTGGTGACCGAACCACCGCTCAAGGTTCCTGATTGCCTCTCCGACTCTTTTATCGAACATGACGCAGCTTCGAACCCATCGAGTTTGAATGTGGGAGTACCCGTCTATGCCTGAGACCGCAGTCACGAATGCAAAGCCCTCGCCCGATCAAAGCAGTTTCCGCATGCGTCTCATCGATCAGGGCCTGATCTCTTCAGGATGGCTGAGCAGGGTTAAGTACCCGAACGGGAAAGATCTCAAAATCACGGTTGGCGACGTTTGGGAGCTGTATAGAAAAGACCACCTTCCGACCGTCAGCGCCTCAACGCGCATCAATAAAGATTTTCGCTGCTCAAAATTTCTGCCGCCGCTATTTGATGTTCGAATGTGTGAGCTCACGCCTCAATTAATATCTGAATTCGTTAGATATAATCTAGAGGGCTTGAGAGCAAAGCCGAGCGTTCGTCGCTTTAATTTTAAAAAGGAGTTGAAAGACTTTCAGTCCATCAGTCGATGGTACACCGACAATATTGATTTCCAGTACGCTAACAGCATTAAACAACATCACTTTAAGCTCGCTGTGGTAAGGAACATCCCTCGAAAACAGAGAGAGATCACTGTCGCTCAGTTTCAGCTCTTCATGAGCCATCTTCCGGAATTTTACAAAAAGCTGGTCTTGTACCAATATTTAACCGCGAGCCGGATCGGCGAAGCAGCCGGCCTTCAATGGAAGAACGTGGATTTCGAGCGCAGGATTATCACGATTCAGGAAATTATTATCTGGCTGAAAGGTCGTCCTCAGATCAAGGACAGGCCCAAGAACGGCCGTGGTCGCGCTTGTTTCGCAAGCGACGCCATGATCGAGCTTTTACAAGAAAGATTGAAAGTGAGAAATGGTTCCGAATTCGTCTTTCACAAAAATGGTAAACCACTTTTATACAGTGTCATCAATGCGAACTACAATCGGGCGTGGAAGAGATCAGGGCTCACTCAGTTTCGCTCTACGCATTTGGTTCGTTATTTTTCGGCGCAAAGAGCGAGAGTGGTCAGCGGAAGTATCGATGGAGTGAAGTCTCTGACTGGTCAGGGAATCCAAATGGCCCAGAAATATAGCGACTACTCTTGCGCCGATCAGAACCGCACAACAATTGAGAAGATGGAGATTGCCTTACTCGGTGAGCGCATCGCCAAGTAACCGCGGCGCTGAGGGAGCCGGAGGGATTTTCAAAATCCCCTCCGGCAGAACGAGTAGATCATTCGGAGGTACGTCGCCTTCAAAAATCGCGAGAAGCCAGGCGCGACAAGCTCGTTTGGGAGCTGATTCCGAAGAAGGCCGGCCATTTCTGACCGGCTACGAATTAGAAAGAATAGTAACAAGCTACTAAACGGCTCAATTCCAAAAGCAGGTTCCGTTGTCATACCAATCGGGCGAGCTCGGCTCAATTTCGTTGATGTGCAAAAATGTTTCGGTGTCATATACTGTTAGTGAACCGTTGAACTTTGCACCATTAGTCCCGTTTGGAATTTGAACGTTTGCGAGAAGATCAAACTCAATTTCGTTTGGCGCAAAACAGATTTGCTCTCCAGCTCGGCTGAAGAAGCAATTCTGATGATAGCTGTAGGTTGCAGGCCCTTGAACACCGTTCAATATAAACGTTGAAGTCTGTTCTTCCCCAATTCTAGGGTATAATTTGGGCTCCTCCGGAATGACTCCCTCCAATGTCACACCACTTTCTGTTTTGCAGACGAAATGGGCTGGGAAAGACATATTCGCATGCGAAACTGTAGAGGTTAGTAGCGTAAAAGCGATTATCGACCGTGGCACAGACTGAAATTTCATCTCTATCTTCCTTTATATTTTTTAAAAACTGATTCCGTACGGGTAATCCGTGAACACGGGCTTATCTTATTAACTGCTTCACGAGAGCCAAAAGCGCTTGGGCGCCAAGTTAAAGCGATTTCGCGATGTTAAGTGCAAAATCAACATGGCTTTTTGCGGACGCAAGGTGCGATGACAAATCCGATCGTCGCTGTGGTTTCGCCGAAAGAAGCTCGTGCAGACTTATTTCAAACAGTTCAGCAAGAGCGTTAACAGTGATTGCTTCTCAAATCTGACATTTCACCGCCACGGGGACATCTCAAAATAGCACGCCTTGGATTTGGCAACGATACTCCATCGCGGAAGAGACTGTCAGCGGACGTAGCGACCAACCATATGCTATGAACGGATCATTCGACGTCAGGTTCAGATGATCTAGCGTGAGCCTGCCGCACTCTCCGCCTGAGCAATCACCAGGGATTGAGACTGAAATTTCACCCGCAATTGGTCCTGCGGGATAAAATCCAAGATTTACCGGCACGTCGAACGGTCCCTCTACTACAGCGCTACCTTTTGTCTTCGACATAGTGAAGAAATAGTTTTCCGTGTCCTCCGTTTTACTTGAAATACGAATCGACCATTTTTCATCTAGGGCGAGCGGAGGCGCTTTGAGTCTAGAGTCAGTCCAATGATTTATAGAATCGCATGTTATCGTGAAATTGTGAGGCGCTGCTTCCGCTGTCATACTCAAAATAGGAAGCAGGCTCGTTACGATGACTTTCATATTTTTCTCCTGGCATTAAAAAATGTTTGTTTAAGTTCATAAGTGTTGTGGGTATCGAAAACCTAGAAAAGCGCACTGCCGATGGCTTAAAGCGCTCTTGCGATCTTTAGTGCAATATCGACATGGTTCTTGGCCGATGATAAATGCGTCAGTAATTCTGATCGACCCTCTCGTTTGCTTGAGAGGAGCTCATTCAGGCTTACGTCAAAGATTTCAGCAATGCGCTCATATGGCTCACCCCGAATCGCCTTACCGTACTCCCAGTCGCGGTACGTAGAAACTGGAACTCCGATGGCTTGTGCAACGCCTGCCAGTGAAAGCTTCTTTTCTTTTCGAAGTTCTCGAAGTCGATTTGCGATCTTCATAATAGTATTCCCTCCTTGAAACGAGTTCTCGCCCAAAAACAGCGCTATCTCAATCTCATTGATTTCATAGATATATGAATATAGTTAATGGGAATGAAATTATCGCAGCTGCAGTTACAGGCGTTTGAACAGGTCGCTCGCTCAGGAAGTCTTACGAAAGCCGCAGGCATATTGAATTTGACCCAATCGGCACTTTCCCACCGGCTCGCGAAGTTGGAGAGTGAGCTTGAAACCTCGTTATTTATTCGACATGGCAGTGGGGTGCATTTAACTGCGCCAGGCGCTAAGCTTTTGAAATATTGCCAGCTACAATCACAGCTCGAAGAAGAAGTTCTGACAGAGATTGGGCCAGGCGCATCTGCGGGCACCGAGCTCTCAGGAATTCTCAGAATTGGTGGGACATCGTCGCTTGTTCGGTCAGTTGTTTTACCGTCGATCTCCCATCTATTGCGAGACAATCCGAAAGTTCGCCTTGAGCTGGTGACGCGAGAACTGGGTGAACTGCCATCCATGCTCGCTAGTGGAGAGGTTGATATCTTGATTACTTCAAGCAAGGTGAATGCTCCCGGTCTGGCTGAAGAGGCTCTCGGGCACGAGGTCTATGTGCTTGCTGGGAGAGCAAAAGGCACCGAGATCTCAGAAGTCTACCTCGATCACGACATGAGCGATTTAACGACAACTGAATTCTTCAGACACAATGGACAGAAGGAAAAGCTTCTCAAGCGGTCCTTCCTAGGTGACATTTACGGAATCATTGATGGCGTACAAGAAGGGCTAGGTCGAGCTGTCGTGCCGCTTCATTTAATTTCGGATACTGCCAAAATAAAAACCGTCAAAGGATTTAAGTCTTTGAAAACGCCAGTCTACTTATATCGCCTGCGGCAGCCGTATTACACGAGATTGCATGCCGCCGCTGTAGATGCGCTATTGACTGAAGTTCCAAAGCGACTGCGAAATGATATCTAGATCCAACGGGCTCTTTGAGTCCGCTGGTCGAAAGAGTTGTTTGCAAAATCGCAGGATCTGCTCCGGAGGGTTATTCCGACTTTCATCAACACTGCCCCTCGCCAGTTGAGAGCTTTGAATGTGAAGCTCTTGGCGTCGATTCTTAACCGTGCGATCACTACCAGTGCAAATTTTTTACGACTTTTCAAGTGCTTCAAATTTTTGCAGCACTTTGTTGCAACTCAACTCGTTATTCGCCCACCTTTCTGTTAAAGCTCTCTGCATGGATCAGCAACTCACTGTACAGAAATTCTTAAGGGACCGATTGGCGGAGCAGCAACGCCAAAACCCCCGCTATTCATTGAGGTCCTTTGCTGACCGCATCGGAATGCATTCTGGAGCGCTTTCAGCACTGTT
>JAYVND010000656.1:0-3271 GCA_043758635.1 Bdellovibrionales bacterium | reverse complement strand
TTTCTCAATAGTTTGGTAAAAAATGTTTTGTTCACTCTGTTTCTGTTTCTCCTTATTTCGGTTTCTTGTCAGTTTTTTGTCTCGCAAGTGAAGATGATTCTGCCAACGAATCAGTTCTTTTGATTCATTTTGCGAGTCTGGTCCGAGATGAACTCGTAAATGGCCAGACTCGCATCTGTATTAGGATCTTCGACTGATTTGATCACTCCAAAATGCGAGTCGTTCTTCAGAATTTTCAGTGTCGTCTCAATTTTCGCTGACTTCAAATGTCTCTCGAACGCCTGACTTTGCTCGAGATCAACGAGCTCATCTTTTCTTGAATGAAGAAGCAGCCACGGCGCCCTATGCCGGATGTGTTGACGTGTTGGCGACGCCTCGGTCCAAGTGGTTTCGCTCGAATTTGAGTGTGTCGATTTTAATTCTGTCGCTTTGGATTCGTTCGCTTTGGATTCGTTCGGAGTAGACTTTGCCTTTTCGGGTCCGAATTCATCAACGATAAACTGATCTTTGTAAGCAGGCCAAGTCCTAACAAGATTTGGGATGTCATAGATTCCTGCAATACCAATAAAGCCTCGTACCGACGGGTTCCCATGGTGAGCGGCCCAGTCCGCAATCATGTGGGCTCCCGCAGAGTGACCGACGAGAATGATCACACTCGAGCTGCAGCCGGGCGTTTTTGATGACGTCAAACTTTCAATCGCAGTGTTCAGATCATCTACCTGAGCGGGATGTCGAGCGACGGAGGCGAGGCGATAGTCGAGAAGGTTAACACAGTTACCGCGTGACTCGAGAGCGCTTCGCAGTGACTCGTATTGAGCTGCGCTTCCGCTTACCCAAGCGCCGCCATGCACGTAGAGAAGCGTGGGTTTTAGCTTCATGATTCTAGTTTCGCCGTTGGCGGTAAAGCCTGCCAATGTAGACAAGTAGATGAAGAGCGAACATAATTTATGCATGTCTTAACTTTAGCTGCGGAGTGAGCGAGGACCTAATGAATTGATTTTTAAAACAGCACTGCGAGTGTGCGGGATTTTCATATTGAAAACGAGTATTTGTGAGCTGTCGCCACTTTGAAGTTATCTTCAATTTAAATTATGCGCGAAGACATGGATCAGGTACCCGGTGGTTGGAACGGGGAGCGCTCAGCATAATTGCTCAGCACTTTCGTGATCTCAAGTTTTTCGCGTTCAACGAAATCCTGGATCATCTCGCCAGTGGTAGGGGAGTCGATCGTGTGTGCGCTCAAGGTGGGCCGAGCTAAAAAGCCGCGGTTGAATTTGTGCTCACCCTGCGCGCCAGCTTCGAAGAGAATCAAATTGTTCTCAATTGCGAATTCGATTCCTTGGTAATAACATAGCTCAAAGTGCAAGGCTCGATGATCTTCAAGACAACCCCAATGGCGACCATAGAGAGTCTTATTTCCAAAATAAAACAGAGCTCCAGCGACAGGGCGGCATTCGGAATCTTCTGCAAGAACAAACAAAAGATTGTTTTTCATTGTTTTGAAAACCTGATCGAAGAAGTCAGCCGTGAGATATTCGTTTCCGCCCCGCTTATCTACAGTATCTGAATAAAATTGGTAAAATATTTTTGCGTGATTCAGAGTCAGGGACTCGCCAGTTAAGCGACTGATCTTCACCTCGCTCTCGCGCACCTGAGAGCGTTCGCGCTGAATTTCTCGGCGCCGCTTGCCTTTGAGTTTCGCAAGAAAGCCCTCAAAGCTTTCGTACGCTTGGTTCTCCCAATGATACTGAAAACTGTGACGAACAAAAAATCCAGCGCGCGCAAACGCTTCTTGCTCTTCGACAGGCAGAAAAAGAGCGTGCACAGAACTCATTTTGAGCTGAGCTGCGGTTTCTTTGATTGCTAAAAGCAGGGCTGACCGCACGTCCGTCTTATCGCGCGTCGAGAGTTCGCTTCGAACGAGAATCTTCGATCCCGTAGCGGGCGTAAATGGCACGGCGATAACAAGTTTTGGATAATAAGGTATTCCAAAACTATGAGATGCTTGGGCCCAAGCAAAATCAAAGATGTACTCGCCGTAGCTGTTATTTTTAATAAATGCGACCACTGCTCCCGAGAGCTCGTCACGTTCCCAGACCGTAAAATAAAGCGGCAGCCAACCCGTTCGATGGCCGAGGCAATTGGTTGTTTCTAATGCGCGAAGAAAATGGTAATTGAGAAATGGAAAATCTCGGTCGGCTACCGCGTTCCATTCGGTTTCGTTGAGTTCGCAGATGGATTCAAAGAGTTGGATACGCATCGTTTATTTTCAGCAGATTGCGACTTAGAACGCAAGCGAGATTGAAAGCGGAGTGAAAAGATGGCGATAGAAACAACAGAACAGCCCACCACCATCAGAAAAGAAAAAACGTTTGAGAAGCCTAAAAAGCCCTCGATGTACGCCGTGGTTTTGCACAATGACCCCTTCACTCCGCGTGCATTTGTCGTAGATGTCTTGCGCATCATATTTCAGAAAGACGAAACTCAAGCCACGGCAATTATGCTCAATGCTCACCGCGGAAGTTACGCAATCGTCGAGATCTACTCACGCGAGCTCGCCGAGATGAAGTCAAATCAAGCCAACCACTACTCGGCCGAGCAGGGGCGCATGCTCTTGTTTTCGGTCGAAAAGCAGTGAGCATTGTAAGAGCAGCAGTGACCATTTGAGAGAAGCAGTGAGCATTGCAAGAGGAACTGTGAGCACCGGATTCAGGAGTCGCCTCAGAAACTATTTTGTCGGTTTTGTCGTGTCGATGAGTTCGCAGTTGAGAGAGATGGGTGTTGACTCATGATCGGCGCCGACATCGGATACAAAAAGTTGAATTCTATGTTGGACGCAGGAAACAGAAAATGTCGTGACGCGGTCGGATTCAACCGGTCCATCGAGATCGAATCGAATGCCGGCCATCTGTCCTTCTCTCGCACAAGTTTTGTTTTGCATAATATCTAAGTTTGCTTGAGATGAAATTTCGACACTGTAAATGCCCTTCGATAGCCCGATCGGGACCGAACCTGCGATTAACTGCGGATAAAAACTAATCCTTGTGACTTGGCTTGATCGATTTGTATCGGTTCTAATATTCCAGATGGTTTTCGGTGAACTATTTAAGCTCGATGAGCATTGCAGATATTTTTTAACGAATGGCGGTGTCGTCAAATTGAAGTCCTTTCCGCTCAGCACGTAAGCCACAGCACGACGAACACGGATGGAGCTTTTCTCTTGGTTCAGTTCACGTAATAAGCTGTAGAATGCCTCGTGAACGATGAGTGC
>JAYVND010000655.1:0-3272 GCA_043758635.1 Bdellovibrionales bacterium | reverse complement strand
AGAGCATGTACTGGATATGGGTGCTTGCCCTGGGGGTTGGACCTGGGTACTCGAGTCGATTGGCTGCAAAGTGACAAGCGTCGACCGCACTGAGCTTGATCCAAGGCTCATGAAACTTAAGAATGTTCGTTTTGTCGCTCACAATGCTTTTACAATTGAGCCATCCGTCGTGGGACCGGTGGATTGGTTTTTCTCCGACATTATCTGTGATCCGAAGAAGCTTTATGAACTGGTTCAAAAATGGATGAGCCAGGGCGTTTGCCAGAAATTTATCTGTACAATTAAAATGAAGGGGCAGGCAGATTTCGAAACCACCCGCCTCTTTGCAGCGATTCCAGGATCTCGAGTCGTTCACTTGAACCATAACAAGCATGAGCTCACCTGGATTCGAGTGTAACCGGACTCGCTCTTCATCCTGCAAACCTTCTCGACACTTTCGCGCTCGATTAATAAACAAAAATAATTGATATTTAAAACTTTGGTTTTCAAGACGACTGCTAATATCCGAGATGAGGCGGACGTTTGGCGTGCTTTCAGCATGGATTTCCCATGTTTAGGGTTGATCGACTCGCCCAACGTCGCGGACGCTCGACTCAATCTTGAGTATTATAAATACTTTTTATTTACACTACTTGACTTCACCTGGCCGCGTCAACTTTTTGAAACCGTCGATGCCTTCTACATGTTTTCAAACTCGACAGAGTTTGCCCGTTCGAAGCGATCGACTTCGGATGTCACTCTGGATATTCAACCGAGTTTCCAACGACATGCGAAGGTTTGGATCGATCTGACACACACCGATAGTTCGGCTTGCGATTTGTAGAATGAATTTGATATGAAAAATGACAGCGCAGATTTGCTTCACGTGTCGGCTCGCTTCGCAGCTTTCGCTGCTTTGATCTTTGTTTCACTGGGAATCACATTCGGAACTCCATCAAGTTCTCATGCGATGGAAATCAAGCCACCGGTCACGCGTGAGAGGCCAGTCTCCACGCCAGTCTCCATGCCAGTTGCTGGTTCAGTCACTGGTTTAGTCACAACTCCAGAGCCGGTGGTGACACCAATCGCCCCAGCCACGGCTACTTCGAATCCAGCTGCGAGAACCAGCTCGACAAGATTTAAGGCACTCTGGACCGGAAGTAACAGCGATGCCGCCAACTGGACAACGCATATGGAGGACGCGCTCAATTCTTACGGAGCGAATCTTCTCAAAGGGCCATCTGACATTGATAGTTTTTGCCCGATGTACTCACGCCTCGGCCATCAAGATCAAATCAATTTCTGGGTGCAACTTTTTGCCGGTGTGGCCAAATACGAAAGTGGTTTCAACCCAACGAGCCACATGGTTGAAACAACGATGGGTCATGATCCTATTACCGGGTCGCAAGTGATCAGCGCAGGGCTTTTTCAGCTCTCTTATCAAGATACGCCACTTTATAAAAGTCATGTTCCACCTGGAGTCTGCGTGTTTGACTACAGGGCAGACAGCAAACTCTCGATGACTGATCTCAAACGCACGATCAATGATCCGAAAACCAACATCACTTGCGCCGTGTCGATCATGAATTATCTCGTGAGTAAGCACGGCGCGATCGCATATGACTTCGGAAATTACTGGTCGACGCTGATGCCCTCATCAAAGCATGGCAAGGTTCCGCAGATCAAAGCGATCACTCGAGCTCTCACATTTTGTGAGAATTGAACCCGGAGTTTTACAAATACGTAATTTCCGGCTCGTCTTACCGCGAGCCGGAGAGGGGCTGTCAGCACACCCCGATCTATCTAGTTCGAGCTCGTCTGACCAAGTTGGATCTTTTCTGCACGCTCTTGGGAGTCGAATGAGATACCAACGTCTAACTGCTGGTAGAATCCATTTGGGTTAGAAACTACAAACTTGTAAGATTCAAAATTGATCGCCATAGTATCGGCCGCGCTCTTGAGCGCAGACGAAAACTTATCTTCAGATTGACCAATCGCAAGTCCATTCATGAGTGCAAATTTAGCGTTTGTTTGAGCGCACAGTCCACGGTCACGCACATCTGCAAATTTTATAGTGATGTCGCCAAAAATTTGCTTCTTGTGATCGTTAGAACCGCCTCCGCCGTGCATCTCATCAGCTCCGAAACTGAGAACCTGCGTTCCATCCGCAGAGAAATAACAAACTGAAACATACGAAGTGGATGCATCGCCTTCCGATTTAAATTTCGCGAGTCCATAGATTTTCATGACGTCGCTAAAAGTCGAGTTCTCCGGAATAAGTCCCTGGATTCCAAGACCTTTCTCTTGAGATAAGTTTGGTGCAACGTTCGCCATTGCAGAAGTAGAGGCCGAGAGAACTAAGGCGGCAAGTAAGATTTTTTTCATTTAAACATCCTGAGACTGAGGGTTGGTATTGAATTTGGTGTTGCAGTTGGGACAAACGAAGTATCACGGAAAATCCGCATCCCAAACTGTATTTGCCGCAAACTGCGGCAAATCGCGGCAAAGTTCACGCACGTCTGTTGGCGCTGCCCTAATCGCATTGGTTTTCGTCTAGCTTGTGATTCGAATTAGGAGATTTGTATATCTTCCAAAGCTTAACGCGGGTGTGGGCCCCGTTCCGTGTGGGCCCCGTTCAGTGTGGGTGCCATTCGGTTGCCATTGTTCACTGTCACTTAGACAAGCAAATGATGAATGCAGCAGTTTCAGTGCCACTGAGTCGCATCATTCTGATACTGATTTTCAAAATTTCATGTATTCGAAATCATCAAGAAGATCTTGAAATTTTCCGATGACTTAGGTGATGTCTGACAAAAATGCATTTGCAACCGCAAAATCAGTAGAGCAATCGATTGCAGATGCTCTGCCCCAAATTGTATGGACAGCGACGGCTGACGGACGACTCGACTATTACAATCAACGCTGGTTCGACTACACCGGACTCACAATGGAGCAAACCGAAGGCTGGGGCTGGGCACCAGTCCTTCATCCTGACGACCTAGCAAACTGCGTCCAAGTCTGGTCACTAGCCATCAAAACTGGCGCCCCGTACGAAGTTGAATACCGCTTTAAGCGGGCAAGTGACGGTACATACCGTTGGCACTTGGGCCGCGCGTTGCCGCTTAAGAATGCGGACGGACAAGTCACAAAATGGTTTGGAACTTGTACCGATATCCAGGATCAAAAAACCGCTCTCACGAATTCAATCGAAGGCGCTGCGCGACTTGAAGCAAACCGTTTTTTTACTGTTTCGCTAGACATGCTTTGTGTCGCAGGCAGTGACGGCTTTTTAC
>JAYVND010000654.1:0-3272 GCA_043758635.1 Bdellovibrionales bacterium | reverse complement strand
CATTCATGACAAAAGCGGTGTTGTGCCCATTTGCCGCTCGGGACGCTATGGCCACAGAGTAGTTGCCGCCATCTTGTGGCAACTGAAAACTGAAGCTTCCGTCGGCGGCAGTTTCGCCACATTGAACGAGATTGCCTTGCGCGTCCTGAACGCGAACTTCAGCAAATCGAATGGGATTTGGATTTCCACCATCTTGAGTCATGTTGGTGACGTTTGAGTAATCAAGCCACTTCGTGGAATTAATGAGTGCGAGGCGAACGGCTCGATTGCCGAATACATCAAGACCTGTCGAGGCCTGAACCACTTGATTTGCTACGCTGCTCGCGTTGATCTGCAAAACGAGTGCGTTGATTGTCGCAAGCTCACTGCCTTGATTGATCACCGAAAAATTAACATTGCCAATTTTGAGACCAAAGATTTTTGAATTTGAATAAGAGCCGGTGATGCGGAACGTGGTGTTGCCGTTCGTGATCGAGCCGTTGCCCATTGTGCGATACTGATAATAGCCTTCGCCACTTATCTGCGTCGTACTTCCCGGGAATGCTCTTGAAGGTAAGTAAGGGCAGTAAGCTTCGATCTCTTTCACTGAAGAGGAGGAATTGCGGCCGCTATTGCAGCCAGTGGTTAATGCAACTGCGGAAAAACAGAGCAAATTGAAAACCAAGAACGGCGATCGAATATGTGCCCGACTTTGTGCCCGACTTTGTGCCTGGAGTCCGGTCAAAACCGTCGTCAAATTTTGAAAATGCGACCGCAAACGCCCGAAGCGAGTTGAGCAGCATAAATTTTGAATCAGACGGCTTTGCACATGAACTCCCTAGGCGTATGCGCGTGAGGGCTTGGAACTTCAACGCGCATAAGGGGCTTATCGGCGCCAATTTTTTGACGGAAAGGCTAGTGCGCGCTTCCTGTTCTTCGGTCTATTCAATTCTCAAAAGGAGGCGTGGAGAGAACTTGTCAAAGTGAGTTTGATTCGAGAGAATCACAGCTGAATCCGATTCGTGGGGATCAAGAGTGAATCCGATTCGTGGGGATCAAGAGTGAGAATGCTCCGCGAGACGCGCTGCTGATATCGCAACGTTTGATTTCGAAGGGCGGACCCCATTGGCGCGAATTCTTCGTGCGAGTTCGTCGTCAAAAATTTTCGCCAAGATTCTGGATGACGTAATGGAAAAAGGTTTCAATTCAGACATTGTCTACCGCGGAATGGATTTTCATATTCAGAGTGAAGACTGGGGCATGGACAATCCGTACTTGGTCAGTCGCATTTATCAAAATGGCGCCGTCATAAAGAGTATCAAAACTTCCTACACCGAAGTCCTAGGTACCGGACCAACGAACCGGTTTCGCATCGACGCGCAGGCCATCCGTCTGGCTTTACGTAGCCAACATGAGAAAATTCTAGACCTGTTGCTCAGTGGTCATTTGTTCTAACGAGAGCGTAAAATAGAACGTATATGATTCGTTTTGCGCACGTTTACAAAACCTACTCGGGTTCTTCGAATTCACCGGTCCATGCTCTCCGAAATGTGGACCTTGAAATTCAGAAGGGCGAATTCTTGTTTCTCACGGGCCCTAGCGGCGCGGGGAAGACCACTCTATTCCGAATGATTTCGGCGTTCGATAAGCCGAGTTCAGGTTTGGTGGAAGTCGCAGGCTGCAACATAGCAGAGCTCAGCGCGAGAGAAATTGCATTTTTCCGCCGCAAGATTGGCGTGGTTTTTCAAGACTTCCGACTTCTCAAAGCTCGAACCGTATTTGAAAATGTCGCGCTCGCGCTCGAGGTTAAAGGCGAACGCACCTCCGTTATCCATCGACGTGTCGATGAGATCTTAGAAAACGTTGGGCTCTCTTATAAGCGTAAAAGTTTTCCTGAGCAGCTGTCCGGTGGTGAGCAGCAGCGAGTTGCCATCGCGCGAGCGCTTGTTCATCAGCCGGGTGTTTTAATTGCCGATGAGCCAACAGGAAATTTAGATCCGCAGTTGAGTGAGGAAATCATGGATCTGTTGGATCGGGTCAATGCTCAAGGGACCACAGTTTTTGTGGCGACTCATGACCATGAGCTTGTAAAGCGGCGGTCGCGCCGATCCGTTCAATTGAATGCCGGGCATCTCGTAGGTGGCCCGTTGAGTCCGGATCAGCAAAATCTGAATCTGCAAAATCTGAATCAACAGAATGCAAGCTCATCGAATGGGACAGCGACTGGAACAATGGCCCCATCGAATTAAAATAAATGGAGTGACTATGGCTTCGATCATGGATGATCTGAGAAGCTTTCGCCGTTCGTGGGTGCACCAGACGGCAATGCAAATGGCGACGCTTACGGTAACTGCGGCAACTTTTGCCGTCGTCGGTTTTATCTTTCTGGCTGCGATGAATCTCAATCGCTTGATTGTTTCTTGGGGCGAAGGAGTAGAGATTTCGCTCTACCTAAAAGATGAAATCCCGCCTGATCGAATTGACGCTCTCAAATCCTTTCTCGAATCGCGAGGCGATTTGGCTAACGTGCGTTTCATTGCGCACGAAACGGCGACGGAAAACTTCAAAACTCAAATGGCGAGCTATGCACCGGGCTTACTATCGGACCCAGATTTTGCAAATCCCTTTCCGGCAAGTTTTCGAGTCGCGCTCCGAGGCGGTGTGAAAACCGATGCCGATGTCAAAAAGCTCGAAGCCGTTGCGGATGAACTTCGCCACAAAGACGGGATTGACGACGTTTCTTTTGGCCAAAGCTGGATTAAAAATTACTCCGAATTTGTATCCGCACTTGTAGCAAGCGGCGGCACACTCGTGATCGTCTTGATTTTGGGCAGTCTCTTCGTGATCGGTAATTCAATTCGCATGTCGATTGCAGGTCGACGAGATGAAATTGAAATCCTTGAGCTCGTGGGCGCCACCTCTTCAATGATTCGTCGGCCATTTGTTATGGAGGGCGCATTGACGGGTCTGATTGCCTCTATCTTTAGTCTCGCGCTTAATTTTACAGTCTTTGCATGGCAGCTCTCAAAATTAAATTCGAGTTTGGTTTTCGCGCGGCTTGCATCTCAGTTTTCGTTTTTGGGCGTTATGCAGGTTGGAGGCTTTATTGTTGGTGGTATGGCGCTAGGGGCCTTTGGTGCGTGGCTAGCTGTTCGTTCAATTAATGATGGTTGGGCAGCAAGTGGTGGAGCAAAAAGTTGAAGAGAAACGCTCACTCAATTTGTGCCATCTTAATCTCAACGACATCCTTGTTTTCGTTTACAGCGGTGGCGGTAACGAGTTATGAAGCTGTC
>JAYVND010000653.1:0-3278 GCA_043758635.1 Bdellovibrionales bacterium | reverse complement strand
GAGCGTAAGTTTCGGTCAGCTTTTTGAGGGAATGACGATGCCGGCGACCTTGAAACTGATGCAATATTTTATTGAGAGTCTCGAGGAATCAAAGCCATGACGGACTCGAATGAAAATTCAAATCTTTACCCTTCGCATGTTGAGCCGGCTCAGGATGCATACGACTCCGTGAATTCAGCGCAGAAACTTCCGCGAGAAGACGGAAAGAGGCCATCAATAGCTCAGGTCGACTGGAGCGCGGTTCGCCAAGCGCTTGATCACTTCACACTTCGCAAAGCGACGCTTATAATCGGCTGCGCCGCATTTTTTTATTTCGTGGTAGAGGTTTTTTTTCTGCGCGAGAATCTGTTTTTCGCGGCTCTTTATGCGTTGGGAATTTGCATCGGCGTCTGGTTTTCAGCAGCTTTCATGGCATCCATTTTGGCGATTCCAGGATGGTTGATTCGCGGCAAGTATCAATTCAAGCTGAACTTGGTTGGAATGCTCGGCGCCGCAATGGCTGGAGCGCTCATCGAGCCATTTAGATTACTGGCATTGAGTTCACTAGGACAATTTCTAGCGATCCCGTTACTCGTGATTTTAAGTTTCATGGCGACAGCTTGCTTTTTGTTTCCATTTATCTCAAGTTTCACTCCCGGGCGTTGGGCCAAGAATATTGGTAAAGCCTCGATGGGACTTTCGATATTGGCAGCCATTGGAACGCTGAATCCGATTTTGTCACGATCGGATAATCAGAGAGGGCGTGAACTTTTCGCCATTCAAAGGAGCTCGGCAATTAAGTTGCTCTCCGGCAAAACTGTCTCGTTTGAATCTTTAACTGATGATTTGACCTCGTTTGCACAGGCTCAGGAAGTCGGTCGTAAGCGAACGATCGAAGTCGCAATTCTTGATGCGCCTCCCGATTTGGAGGCTCAAGGAAATGCGCGAGCTCCAGCCGCGGCACCGACTATGGCACCGACTATGGCACCGACTATGGCACTGAGCATGGCGGTAACTTTACCACTGGTCAATTCCACAGCCTCGTCAACCGTCTATGCAACGGCCATCTCGATGGGGTCATCAGTCTCGGCCAGAACCGCAAGTCTCGATTGTCAACCCGCGGGCGTCAGAGTGACGGAGAGTTCGGCGACGATTCGTTTTACCAATTCAGGAGCAACGTCTGCGACAATTCATATTATAAGCGAGCAGGGTGCTGCGAAAAAAATCCATTCGCTTCTCGGTGGCGAAAGTTTCCATGCGAAGACGTTCATAGGTCAACAGTGGATTGTGACGGGTGCCAATCAAGAGTGCCTTGGGTCTTCGGTTGTTTCGAAGAATCTGGAAGAGCTCAAAATAACGCATTGATCTGATCATTGATCTAATCGTTGAGACGCCAACCAAATGCTATTTTAATTTTGTTTTGGAACTGGCGATCGAGCTCGGTTCCGAGCTTGGTTCTGAGCTCGGTTTTGAACTTGCGTTCGAGCTGGCAAGGGTTCCCGACTTCTGGGCCGACTTCTGGGCGTTGAAGCGAAGTCCCATCCGTTGCGAGCGGCCTTTTATGCTCGGGCGGAGGCGATAGTGGTAGGCGCAGTTTTTAGAACACGTCTTCATCACATCGCCCTTTGCAAGACACGCGATGCAATTGAGAGAGGGATCTCCGCAGCGCGGGCACTCAACCGGCTGATCAGCTGGCTGTCCACAGTGGGGGCAAAGTCCATACTGCTCAGATGGCTTTAACTCCTGATCGACCGCCACGCGGTGATCAAATACGAAACACTCTCCTTCAAAACTCTGGTTGGGCCTTTGCTCAAGGTAATTTAAAATTCCACCATCGAGTTGGAAGACATTCTCGAATCCTTGATTGTGCATCTCGACGATCGCTTTTTCGCAGCGAATTCCGCCTGTGCAATAAATCAAAACGTTTTTCGACTTGTCGATGCCCGCATTTTTGATGAACTCTGGAAACTCCGTGAATTCTTCAGTTTTTGGATCGAGTGCTTTTTTAAATTTTCCAATGCGGGTCTCATACCAATTGCGAGTGTCGATGCAAACCGTATCATCTTGTGCGAGATATTCATCCCACTGATCCGGCGACAGATGAGTCGAAGAATGCGGCGTCAACGGAACAACTTCGGGTTTACCGAGAGTAACAATCTCTTCGCGGATCCGAACTTTGAATCTCAAAAACGGCCACTTGGGTGAGAAAGAATACTTTGGCTTAAATGGCGGGAAATTCAACGTCATTGAAAGCCAAGTGAAGTACTCATCAATTTGATTTTGAGATTCACCCGAGATCGTTCCGTTCACTCCTTCGGTGCCGAAAATCATCAATCCGCGCAACCCACGTTGAACACCCTGAGACTCAAGCTTTTCTGAGAGAGACTCAATTTCGGATTTTTCCAAAGGTTGAAAATGATAAAAAGAGGCAACGGTGTATGCAGAGTTCGTCATGCCTTATCTAGGGCATCTATCGAAAGACAGTCAAATTTAAATCCACTGGCACGGCTGAGAAACCGCCCGAAAGTCTAGGAGAGGACGAGACTGTTCCTGATTGCCCCTCGAGCCAGTGGGTGATAGGTTGCCACCATGTCTGAAACTACGCCCGGATCCTCGACAACTGCCGCGATCACTTCTGAAATCATGCGCCGCCGCACGTTTGCGATCATCTCGCATCCCGATGCTGGTAAGACAACTCTCACTGAAAAACTGATCTATCATGGTGGCGTGATTCACGAGACCGGTGAAGTCAAAGGCAAAGCTGGAACCAAAGCGGCGACTTCTGACTGGATGGCGCTTGAGCAGCAACGTGGAATCTCAATCACGTCATCGGTGATTCAATTTGATTACCGAGGTTTGCGTGTCAATCTTCTCGACACTCCGGGACACAAAGACTTCTCAGAAGACACGTATCGCACGCTTGTTGCGGCCGACTCAGCAGTGATGCTCATCGACGTAGCCAAAGGTGTCGAGGACCGCACAAAAAAGCTTTACGAAGTTTGCCGTTACCGCAATTTGCCGATTTTTACATTTATCAATAAGTGCGACCGAGAGGGCAAAGCTCCGCTCGAATTGATCGATGAAGTTGAAACAACGCTTAAAATGAACTGCTACCCAATGACAATGCCAATCGGAGTGGGTGGATTGTTCAACGGGATCTATCACCGCGCGAAAAAAGAAATACATCTCTACCATCCGAAGCATGAAGAGATCGCGACCGAAATCATTCCAGTCTCGGGTCTTAAAGATCCAATTTGGCAGCAGCGCATTCCGCAGCGCGTGCTTGACATGGCCATGGA
>JAYVND010000652.1:0-3283 GCA_043758635.1 Bdellovibrionales bacterium | reverse complement strand
TGAAACCCAAGCGACCCCGCAAATGCAAGGCTGTCTGCCGAACGTGAATCGGACGTACGCACGAAACCGACACCCGCGTCTCCACCAATATAGGGCTTCACTTGCGAGAGCTGAATTTCAGAAGGGAAATAATTTGCACCTACGGCTACGTCGATAAAGCGAGCTGTGTCGGAACCGGTTCCGAGATTCATATCTACGAGAGTTTTGCCGGTGAGCTGCGGACCGTAATCAATGTTATAGCCGACAGACAAATCTAGCATTGTGCTAGAGTTGCTCAGGCCGCCGCTGAACCCTGCGCCCACGCTCGTGGTAAAATAGCCCGGTCCGCCAAGAACACTCTTATTACCTTGATATGTCTTCACGCGGAGCTCGCCGGACTGAGATCCAGAGCGCGGCATCGACTGCATTCCACCAAGATCGACAGAAGAATCTTGCGCCTGGGCAAGGGGTGCCAAGAGGGCAAAAGCCGCGAAGCCAGCAATGGCTGAAGCGAATATCCGAGTTTTTAATGATCCAGCTTTAGAAATGCTGGGTTGTAAATCGTTTGATAACGAAACGTTGGGTTTCAAGTCGTGCATGATCATGATGGGGCCTCCTGATGGCGCTTGGGGACTGTAAACTAAATCTCTTCAACAAAACAGAGTTCGGCGGCAGTCGTATTATCTTCGCAGAATATGAGTCAGTCGTTGTCTGAACGAGTCTGTTTCGCAATTGTGTGGTTAACTTTACCTCAAATTCAACAGTTATGAAGAATGGTGCAAATATAGTGGTTGAGAATCGAAGGAGTGATTCACAATCCTGTTTCTGGCCGTCGAAATTCTCCCTGTTCCTTAGATTTATGTTGAGACTGCGGCTGGAGGTGCAGGACGCAAACAAGTTCAGAACTGACACGGGTAAGCACGCGGCAGTTCGAGCGAGGCGTAAAACTAGCTAGTTCAGTCATTTTTTCAGAATTTTGTCGAATTTTTCCCAATAGAAACTTCAGAATCAGCAGGATCTGCTTTTGTCATCAGGCGGGCTCAAAATTTAGTTGTTCTGCCAGAAATAGTCGCTATAACTCTCTCGAAACGCCCGGCCACCATCCGAGCACTTAAGGAGTTTTCATGAAATTCGTACTTGCAACTATTATTGCTTTGTCGGCTACTGCTGCTTTCGCTGGTCAAGAACAATACCCGACGCCATTGCCATCTGGCATCGGACCTGTGACTCACCCAGCTCCAAACTCTGGCGCGCCAGATGTTGGTTCTGAGCAGTACCCAGCTCCACGCGCTTCTGGCCAATACCCACAAGGCACACGCCCTTGCGGTCCAGACGTTGGTTCTGAGCAGTACCCAACTTTCTGCCACTGATCAGTCATTGATGTTTGGCATGAGTTGAATGGGTCGCCAGAAACGATGGCGACTGGAAAAAGGATCATCAGTTTTCTGATGATCCTTTTTTTTGCTTTTCTAATGTGGCTACTGCTTAACGCTGACTTTTTCACTGAGACTCAGCGCAGAGACTCAGCGCAGAAGCTCAGAGAAGAGGATCAGCGCGGCCGCTCGGTGCAGAGGCTCAGCGATTTGGCTTGAGCTGTGAATTGAACTGGACTTGATCCAAACGGTCCTTGAGATTCTGCAAAATTGAATCTGCGAGGCCGTAGTTTTGCGAACGCATCGCCGTGAGTGCGCGCGTCACTTGATAGTTTAAACTCGGAATGCTGAGCGACCCACTGTTCGAACCACCGGCCGTCTCATTGCTGGGCTGAATATAAGGAAGGGTCGAAGCACTTGATAGGCATCTGATTTTGTCAGATGCGAAAAGCTGGTCGCGGCACAATTTCGTTTCGATTGGACTTTGAAAAACTTTGTTAGCAATCGAGCGTAGGCAAGATCTCTTATCTGAATCGAAAGTTTGGCTCGTGCAGATATCAACGACAGAAGAATCGTAATGTTGATCTTTGATTTCGCTCAGGCAACTGCGTTTGTCGGAGTCGAATGTTTGATCCGTACACATTTTGGCAATGGTCGGATCATAGTAAACAGACTGAGCATGACTGATCGAACCAAGCAGTGAGACCAAAGCGCAGAAAAACAATGCTTTCACAAAAACTCCAATCCAGCGATGCTGGAGGTTAAAAATGTTCGCTGATGAAAGCCACCTCAATATTTGAATGAGTCCTGCTTTCATCTTTGTGCACGAGGGTGCAAATTCCAAATTCCTGATAACTCATGAGTAAATGCAGCTTACGTACCAGCACGACGAAACGTGTGAAGCAAGATGAACGAAGAAATCTGTAGATGTACTTTGCAACCGGGTGAAGATTACAGATCTACAGATATTCGCCAGTTTGTTGGCCAGCAAGCACCAGCGCAGAGTCACGTGTTTACGGAGTGGTTGGGGACGTGTTTTAGGGCGTGGTTTGGGTCTGAACTAATTCTCCTACAAAGTCTGAACTGGCCGCAGGCGAATTGACTGGTCCCGGCTGTGCCGTGATCCAATAGTAGATTTTGATTTGGCCTGACTTTGATCGCCCGAATGAAGTGAGGATGAACTCACGCGCACTGACCTTCCCAGCGCAACGACCCGGGTTGAATTCAAACGAAGCTCGATTCAACGAGTGAAAATCATCTGAAAGCTCGATCCATTTTAATAACCCGACTGATGATCCGCAGTGTTCTCCCAGCCAATCGGTTGAACTGCTCAAGAAAACTTGGCGATCTCGAACTGTGACCTGAATCGTTTGCGCATGAGCGTTCCGATAGGGACCGGTGCCGGGTTTGAAGTACGCACGGCCTTGATAGAGGCCGGCAAATGCCTGGGCAGCAGCTTCTGTTCCGGAAGGGAGCTGACCGTTTTGAATCTGGATCGACTTGCATGAGAGAGATGCAAAAGCAACAAAAACCGTGAAGCATGCAACGAGAATTCGCGAGAAAACAGAATGCCTCTTGGTTGCTGAGGGAGCTCTCAAATCTACGCATCTGGTTCTGACAAACACATTAGCCTCTGATCGTTCGATTCTCACGGACAAACAGATGATTACCAGAGGCTTGGTCCCATGAGGCGGAAATTTAGACTAAACTGTAAAGAAGTGAAGCGTGTATCAATCTTAGCCAACCTGATAGAGGCCGAGCTTATTGGGGCGGGGGACCAGCCATTGTAAATACCAAGCGATCCTGTCCGCCATGCCAACTCCGAACACCATGTGCGTACACTAAGTGCAACTCGGGCCGTGGGTGTAAATTAATTCTGTACGCAGTGAACCGAGCACAGCATGCGCCAGTCTCGACCCTGGATATCCGTG
>JAYVND010000651.1:0-3286 GCA_043758635.1 Bdellovibrionales bacterium | reverse complement strand
ATGAGGCATGGTCCGTAATTGACAGAATTTCAGGGTTAGCATCAATCATCCATCGGCTGAGGGCACCTAAACCGGCACCGAGCCTCAAGAATCTCGTTATCGCTTGAGTCGCCATATGCCTTGCCATGCGATTCGCTATAAAAACAAAACGGGACATTGGTTTCCCAACATCCCGTTTGAAGGTCCATTCTTGCGGCCTGCGCCCCATCAATGAAACTAGTTTAAGCCGCCCTTGTCTCTCAAGCTCTGCCGCTCACGATTGCGCTTATCACGCGTCCAGTCGACAGATGAAAGCTTCGACTTAGAACGCGTAAACAGCACCCAAATGGAGAGCAGTTTCGTTGACGCTGTATTTTCCCGAAGCAACATCAGCCGCTTCATCTTTCGACTTGCCTGAAGCAAACGTGTCTTCGATTGCGACATCCAACTGAAGTGGGTTTCCGAGAACTGCCATTGAGTACCCAGTGCCGGCCGTCAGCGTGTGCGCCAGGCCAGGAGGCGTAAAGCTTGGACGAGCGTAAGTCGAATTTGTCACTTGGTTTGTCCAGCCGTAACCGAAACGAACCGGCAACATCCAGCCGTGGTACTCACTGCCGAGTCGAACGTTGTACTGATCGTGCCAATTTTGAACAACAGAAGCCGTTGTGCCCGCTACCGGAATGCTCAAAGCTTTGATACGCGAGTACTGAGTCCACGACAATTCTGCCAAAGTCTTCCAAGTCTCAGTGCAATCATGCGATGCACCGAGTGTGACTTGCATCGGCAAAGTCGTACGAAGAGTTGCATCCGACGTTGGGGCCGCCGCTTGTACAGCAGAACCAGATCCAGCAGGGTACGCTTGTACTTTTCCGTCGGCTTTGAAGTTCACTTCTGAACGGTAAGTCAAACCGAGCAAAGTTTTATCATCGAGTTTGTACTGAGCACCGAGCTTGAAGCCAGTGTACTGAGTGTCTTTGAGGCTTGTTGCGTTAATTTGGAAAGCCGAATTTCCGACCCGACCCACTGTCGAAACCGCAGCGTTCGCCATCACGATTCGATACGCAACACCCACTTTAAGCCGGTCCGAAACCTTGTACGATCCGCCGAGAGCGAGTTCGTAAATTTCAAGAGCCGTTTTAATATCGACAACCCCTGCGCCAGTCGTAACACCCGCGTAGTTGGCTAAAGCACCACCCGAAGCGTAACCGCCAATTCCGAAACCCATGCGGTCGCCGACGTTTGCGCCGTAAATAAGGCCAGAAGGAAATACCACTCCGTGTTCCGAAGACGCACGGGGAGTCGTTCCATCTGTCTGCTTAAAAGGCGCTGAAAACTGAACAGTGGTTGGCGAGACGTTCAATGAAACATCTTGTCCAACTTTATCGCTCGTGAGACCAGCTGGGTTGAAGTACAAAGCCTCAGAACCTTGGATGTAGGGAGTTGCGATACCAGCAACACCGGCGGTGCGACCGCCCCACATGATTGATTTTTCGTAACCGGCTGCGAATGCTTGGCTAACTATGCCTGCGTTGACGAGAGTCGCCGCAACAACATAGAGACTGAGCTTTTTATTCATAATCTATCCCCTTACAGTTCGAATCCATTTGTGGACTCGATGTTCTGATTTGCGCAATGGTGTCATTACTCGACTCAAGAGTAAAAACAAAACGAATCTTCATGTGCAAAATTCCAAAATTAGCTTTTGTGAATTGCACCGCGTATTGGAGAGGCCTCATTAAAAATCGAACGCAACTCTCTCCGTTTTTTCTCAAACTTGAGCCAATCCTGAAAATGAGGGCTACCTACCCGCGCGTTCTCTCCTTATATTATCGCTAGATCGCATCTGCACAAGACCGATCAGAAGCTTCGCAACTGATTCTTGCTTTTGAAACGACTCAAGCAATGAATTGAAATGCCGTGTTTAAGAAGGTCAGCTCGAAGATTGTCCTGGTATTGGTGCCTTACTGAAACCCGAACTCAAAATTCAGTTTTATAATTGCTCACAAAGTTCATAGACTTATGGCACATAGAGATGGTGATTGATGAAATCAAACGACTTTCCGCCTCCGACCCACTCTTCCGACGTTATTGGTGAAACGAACGTGCTCGCGGCGCAAGCAAAGCCACCTCAAATTGAAATGCGCCCACACACTTTGACGGAGCATGGCACCTCTCGAATCGACGAATATTTTTGGCTCAGGGAAAAACAAAATCCCGAAGTCATGGCGCTTCTAAATCAAGAAAATGCATTCACAGAGTTAACTCTCGCACCCGAAAAAAAATTGCGTGATGAGCTTTTCATCGAACTCAAAAGTCGTATCAGTGAAGACGACTCAAGCTTTCCTACCAAAGTTGACCATTACTATTACTACTCGCGCGTGGTGAAAGGGGCGCAGTACTCAATTCATTGCCGGCGCCTGGTCACATTAGGTGAACCTCGATGGAGCGAAAATGGTTTGAGTTTTGCCGGGCTTCCCGATGACACCCGCTCTGGTATTCCCGGTGAAGAAATTTTGCTCGACGAAAATGCAATGGCGGAAGGCAAAGATTTTTTTGCACTCGGTGTCTTTGACACAAGCCCCGATCATCATTGGCTTGCATTCTCGATCGACAATGATGGCTCCGAGAAATTTGCGCTTCAATTCAAAGATCTCCGTACCGGTTACATCTCACCAGAAGTGATCAAGAACACGGCGCACTCTTTTGAATGGGCAAACGACAACCGTACTTGCTTTTACAATATGCTCGATGAGAACGAGCGACCTGATAGGCTCTTTCGACATGTTGTCGGAGAAGACGGCGCCAAGGATATCCTAATTCACAAAGAATCTGACCCGCAACTCTTTGTGAATTGCTCTAAAACTCGAAGCCAAGAGTTCATTTTTTTGAATATCGAAGGTTCAATCACCTCCGAAATTCACTTTATCAATGCGAATCTCCCCGCGTCTGATTTCAGAATCATCGAGCCTCGATCACGCGGCACCCTGTACTCAATCACTCATCGCGGCGACTCTTTTTTTATTGTCACCAACGACATCATTCAAAACTTCCGCTTGGTAGAAGTTTCGATAAAAGATCCCGCTCGCGAGAATTGGAAGGAGTTGCGCAAAGGATGCGATCGACTCTTCATTGAAGACGTCGAAGCATTTGAGAGTCATCTGATTCTCCACGAGCGCGAGGACGGCTTGCCGCACTTGCGTGTGATCGAATTTCAATCGGGCCGAGATCAGCGCATACAAATGCCGGAACCGACCTACGAGATCAGCGGAAGCTCCAACCCAGAATTTTATTCTTCCCAATATCGTTT
>JAYVND010000650.1:0-3292 GCA_043758635.1 Bdellovibrionales bacterium | reverse complement strand
TCAATTTCGCCGCCGATGACTCCAATGCGCTCATTAAAACTGAGATTTGGCGGCAAAGAGATCACTCCATGACTTAAATGCTCGACACGAACGCCGTCGGTCCGAATGACTCCGAAGCCGGTGAAGTGGCTACCAGGGTCGATCCCTAAAATTATTTTCGCCAACGCCATTGAGCTCTCTCCGTTTCACTCATCAAACCTGCTTTTTAGCCCAAACTCAAGTCGAGGTGGGCCAACTTTGCAAGGGCGCGAGAGTTTATTGGCGAGAGCTCATTCTCACCAGCTACGAATATTTTTTCCCGGGTGGGGCCACGCGCTCTGCATCAACTTTTGAATCTGCCGATGGACGGTCGATGGGCTGTCGCCAAATCTCGACTTTCGCGTGCTATCCACCGAACGCGAGCACGACCTCGCCTCGGCTTTCGCCCGCATTTTTCGGTGGTTTCCCATTCCTAAAATGCTTTCCAGACCCGATTCAAGTCTTGAGCTCGCGTCGACCTCTGGAAACTCGCCTCAACTTTATGCGAGAATCTCATTATGCCAAATTCTCCCGAGCCGAGACCGACCGCAAGTTCAAAAACCTCTCGCCGGCCCGCGGCTGCAGCTGACAGCTCCTCGCCCACTCCAATCAATCCTGAATTTTTAGAGCGCTACCAAATTGAGTTACAAAAAAATCCACGCTCGCGGGTCTTTGCCCCGCTTGCCGAAGCTTATCGTAAAATGGGAATGATTCCCGAGGCACTGCGCATTTGTCGAGTGGGAGTGGGTGCCAATCCGGATTTCAGCGGAGGACTTGTCGCCTACGGGAAACTTCTGGTTGAAACCGGAAAGTTCGAAGACGCCCTCATTCTTCTGAAAAAAGCGACGACAATTTCTCCAGACAATTTACTCGCGCATTCGCTGATGGGTGACGCGCTTCTTGAACTTCGAAGACCGAAAGATGCGCTGAGTGCATTTAAAATGGTTCTGTTTTTGAACCCTGAAGATGAAAAAGCAAAATCAAATGTTCGCAAGTGGGAATTTCTTACGGCAGACGAATTTGACAACGAAGAATTTTCGATGCGTCCCCTCTTTAGTAAAAAAGAGGTAGATCACACCGACTCGAATGAACAACTCGACGAACAACTCGACGATCAGTTTGATGACCAGGCCGACGATCAGCGAGCTCCAGAATCTCAAAAAAATCCATCCTCACGCGCCTCCGGCATAATCGCCTCAAGTGCGGCTCGTTCCTTGGGTAAAGATTCACTGCGCCCAGAGCAGAGAGCAGGTCGCAAACAAAAAGAGCGCACCGTAAATGGTTCGCGACTTCACGCGAAAGAGCTTGAGCGAGCACTTTCTCTCGCTGATGCGTTCACGGTTCGAAATGACCTTGCCGTCGCAATCGAGACACTGGAACGCGCCGAGCGCACCCTCGGACCGTCGACTGATATTTCCAATCGTCTAGCCATGCTCGCTCGTCGCACGCAGGTCCTGATGCCTGATTCCGCACCTCAAACTGAATCCGACCTGCAGGATGAAGTCGGTCTGGATGCACGGAGCGATGACTCCGATTCCGATTCCGATTCCGATTCCGATTCCGAAATGAGATCTGAAGTCGATCTAGATGACGAAGAAAAGAATCTGCCGCAGCCGCGTCTTCACCAGTACTCGCCGCAGCCGCGTCTCAATCGAAACTCGCCGCGGTCGCGGCCAACGGCGGATCTTCGGTCTCGCATCAATGAAGTGCAGCAAAAATTAAAGCAGCAAATCGAACCGCGCTTGAGCTCTTCGACTTTATACGTTTCGGAGGTCCTTACAAAATCTCCTTCTTCAAATTCGAATGCGAATGCGAAAGTAAATGCGAAACCGCAACCGCGTTCGAATTCTCAATCCATTTCAAAAGCCGAAAGTTCAAGTTCTCACCCAGGTGCTAAAAACTCACGAATTCTGTTGCGCGTGGCTCGACTCGAGACTCTTCTGCATCGCATCAGCGAGCGGCGGCTCGACTGATTTTACTGCTTAACCCAAGAGAACCAAATCGATCTTAAGGGCTTTCAGTTGACGCTAGGTGCTCGCTTGCGCATATATTGTTGTTAATCCCGGGATTTGAATGTTCCCACGCGAACGCACGAGCATGAAGGACGACCACAATGTATCAGCTTTCTGATTTCAAAAAAGGCCTCAAAGTTCTGACTGAAGACCAACCTTTCACAGTGTTGGATTTCCAACACGTGAAGCCTGGGAAGGGCAACCAGTTCACACGTTGCAAGCTTCGTAACTTAATCACTGGCCAAAATCGCGAATTCACCTTCAAACAAGGTGAAAAATTCGGAGTACCTGACATCAGCGTTGTCGACATGACGTTCTTGTACAAAGACGACGGCGGTTACAACTTCATGAACCAAACAAATTTTGAGCAAACCACGTTGAACGACGATGATGTTGGCGATGCAAAAAATTATCTTATCGAAAACCTTGAGTGCGTTATCATGACTTACAATGGTCGCGCCATTGGTGTTGATGTTCCGAATTCTGTGACTTTAAAAGTGACAAAAACGGATCCCAATCACAAAGGCAACACCGTGAGCGGCGGATCTAAACCGGCTGTGCTTGAAACTGGACACACGGTTCATGTTCCTATGCACATTGGAGAAGGCGACATGTTGAAAGTCGACACCCGCACGGGAGAGTATGTCGAACGCGTAAATAAGTAAGCCTACCGTTTGGATCGATAAGTCGGAACGCGTCCGTTGTAGAAACGAGGCGCAACTTCGGAAGCCTCGCCAGCCAATATTGCTTCGAATATTTGCCGACCTTCAATTAAGAGATCGGCATTTTTCAAATCTGCGCGCCTGTTTCGTGTCGCGCCAAAATTGCATTCTCAAAATGCGTGTTTCTGGGCGTGTTTCTGGGCGTGTTTCTGGGCCTTCAGCTAGGCAAAAATTGCGCTCAACCAAATGCCAGAATCGATTCAAGAATTTTGTCACGAGACTCCCAATTCCCCAGCATATTCCGCATAATAGATCAGATAGCGAGCCCACGTTTGTGCTCAAATGCGGAGTCTTAGTGCCCACACCACTCGAAGCTGAAATCAGCCAAATGCTGTGCGACGGAACAGATCCGGTTCTGATCGCAGATGACTTAGTCCGTCGCTGGGAGAGAAATCTCTTAAGCGATGATCAGCAATTGGACTGTGCGCAGTTTCTTTTGGCGACTTCGCAGTACATTCGCTTCTTCGAACAAATCGTCCGACTCGCCGAGGCCAAACTCCCACTCCCATGGACGGAATTTGCAGAGGCTATTGGCCGCGG
>JAYVND010000649.1:0-3292 GCA_043758635.1 Bdellovibrionales bacterium | reverse complement strand
CTTAAGCTCTCAGGTAGGCTTATACCCATTTGCGCACACTCTTTTGCAGATTCAGTGGAGAAACCTTCCGTGTTTAAGACTCATCAAATGACTTCAACAGTTCTACTAGCGCTGGCTCTCTTTCTGCCCGGGTTTATTCCAACCCATGCGCTCGCGCAGTCGTCTCGAGGCTCACAGAGTCAAGACGATGGGCAAGCACTTGTTGCTCTCTGCGATGACGGTCAGAATAAATACACTTTGTATGCAGACGCTCTGCCCACGCCGACCACGAAAAAAATGAAAGTGCTCGCGGTGAGCGATGAACTTGAAGTTCGAAGCGGTCTTCACCGGGTGACCGATGGCATTTGGAATCTTGAAGATCAATCGATGAGCCTTCCTGCCTACTGGAAGCCGAATCGGTTTGCTGCAAAATCCTGTCACTCGGTCGGCTTAAATCGCGAGCCAGCGGCTGCTCCGCCGATTATACGAACTTTGTTTATGTTTGTACGCGCCTATTTTATTATGGGTGATCCGCGAGCCGACATCGACCTTGATGCGCTCATCGCGAATGGCTCGGCATTCCCGGTGAAGATCCATGTTCTCTGCCGCACCCGTGCCGCCGACGAGGACCTAATCCATTGTTCGAGCTTACTCGTGATGGAACAAGAAGTTCAAATCGACAGTCGCTATCCAGCTTCAATCAATCTCCAAGATTTCACGGCTCCGGTAGCCGTGACTCTTGAATCCAGACTCTGCTCATCCTCGGTCACGCAGACGGCATCTGCGGCTCCAATCCAGTGGAACGGCGAAACCTACTTACTAACAGCAGCGGCTTCGGTTGTAAGTGATCACGGCACAAACTCATGCACGACAGCACAATTCGCCAGATCGAATGGCGCGAAGAATTCAGTCGAACTCGTGAAGCAGGACTGGGGATCGGGGCTTGCGCTACTACGGCCACCCCCCGGGATGTTTCCACGAGGGTCAGGCGTTGAGATCGCGAATACATCAAATGTTGCGAGCGCGCACAGGTTGCAAGTCGTTGGCGCAGACGAAAATGAACTTGAACTTCTGAGTTCAAAAAGCCACCGCCACCGTATTCCTCTAATAAATGTGGTCTCAGAAATCACGGGTTCTCCGATCGACTCGGCTTTGATTGGTTCGGCAGTTTTGGATTCTCAGCAAAATTTCTATGGACTGGTTAGCCATCAAAATTTGGAGATTCATCCAGGCGGGCAATCACGCGTGCGAGACGGCTTTTTGCAAAACATAAATTCGGATCATTTACTCGTGATCAACCGGGCAGATATTTTCGCTTGGCTCACGCAGTTGATGTCTCCCCCGCCGATGCTCTCCCCAGTTATGGTAGCGGGCGTACGCACGTTGGATTGGAATCTCGGTGGCATCCAACTCAATCAAAGTTGTCCCGATTCGAAAAATAGCTCCAGCGGTCCCATCGGTGGAGCTGAGCCGGTTGGGATCGGCGGTGAAGGCCAGTCGTCCCAAGCTTGCTGGATCGAAGCACGATTGACTTCGAGCGCGGCCGTGCATGCAGCGTCGCATCTGGCGCCGAATCCGGCGTCGAAGAGGGTTGTGGCAGCCGCTCAATCGACAAGCCTCCAAAACGCGGGTTGGGCATCGTTTGTCGCCACGTCGAGCTCTTATTTGCGATCTCCGGAACTCGTTGAACGCATTGCCTTTGGCGTGCAGCGTGATTTGCAAAACCATTTGGTGGCGATTCCGTATCTTTCTAATTTGGATCTGCTCCAGTCGCTCGCCAATAGTTCTTCCGTCACGGCATTGCCGGTGCCGGCGACAGCAGCTGTGCCAGTGCGAATCGATTCACGGACCGCCAGTACAGATGTCGCCGTGCTCGCGGCGGATTTGCTGACACTGATCCGACGCACGAAAGATAATCTCAATTCGAACGACACACGCTTGCAGGTTTTGCTGCGTCAGCTTCAAATTCTCGCGCGTATGAGCCAGTCTCATGAGGTGACCGAACTTCGCGCGGCCGACTTCGACGATTTGCTTCTGCCAAATTCTCGATTTGCTTACGCGTGGGGCAGTCTTCAGGTTGATGTGACTTCGGGTCGACAAATTCGTCCCGCGCTCGAGCGCCTTACAGATGCTTGGACAAAGGCTTGGATGTCACTAAAGTGAGAAATACGAGAGCCTTGTTGTTTGCTAACTTTGCGATGGTGATCACGGTCATCCTGGTTGTTACATCGACGGCGAGAGTCGCCTGCGCGACCATTGACTTGAGTTCTGCGGTTGTAAAGATCCAATCGCAGAGCGCCGACCGGTCCCAAACTTTGCAGGGCTCTGGCCTTCTCGTACGCTTTGGACAGGCCGTTTATGTTTTGACCTCCGATCATGTGATTCTTCACGACAATGACGGATCATTCCATCAAGTTTCAAATTCAGATCTGTCCGCACAGAAATGCGATTATCTTTTTTCAGATTATGGAAAAGGCTTGGCGCTTTTACGTCTGGTGAATCCTCCTGCGAACACTCCCGCAGTCGCGCTGGCCGACCTTACAGATGCAACTGCACGAGGCGGAGATTCTATTTTAATCGGTGCGCCATCAGGTTCGGATGATGTTCTAGTCGAGGCTGGTGGGAAATGGACCGACAGCCCGGGTTCAAATATATTTCTCCAGGTTCCAACGATGATTCAAGTCCAAGGCTCACAGGCTGAATTCGGAATGAGCGGAGGATTGTTAACGGATTCTCAAGGACATGCGCTCGGAGTTCTGTCGCATCAAACACTTGCGGACAATCAGCAGAAGATTCGCAACACAATCGACGTGATTCCCGCTTCGACTGTTTTACCTTGGCTTCGTGAGGCGATTGCGAATCCTGCGAATCCACCGATTCAGTGGACTCAAGCAACGTCTGAAATGTTTTGGAAAGAGAATCCACTCTTTGATTCGGAAGATTTGACTTTTGGTTACTTGGTAATTGACCAGACTCAGCAACCGATTCTTTACATCGCGCTTGGAGCTGTATCGGGAACTCGCGCGGCTTCGCAAACTCCTTTTATGGCCCAAGTCCGCCAATCATTACGCGATCCAAAATATGAAGACTGCCTTTGGTATGTGCGTGGTTTTAAAAATGCCAGCGGTCAATTTGCATCCGCCAGCTCGGGCCTCTTCGCTACGCTTCGACGTCTGTCGAGTGCAGAGTGGACTCCGCAGGCAGTGATGTCGTGTCAAGAACGGGCAAGCATCCCAGGTCAGCGTCGCTAACGCTTAACTTTTAATTTTCGCAAGGGCTGGTCCAAGTCGATACTTGGTTGATTTGCCTTCAC
>JAYVND010000648.1:0-3299 GCA_043758635.1 Bdellovibrionales bacterium | reverse complement strand
ATGAACCGATAACGCATTCGTGGTAAAAATTTTCACATTCTCATTCAAAAGCTCGCTCACTTCGTTGAGTGCTACTAGGCTGGTTCCTGCACACAGAATTTATTCTGGTGCGCCCATCGCGCTACTGTTCTTCATGTTAGCTGGTGCACCTGCGCACGCAGAGTATCGACTCTACCGACTCAAAATAACCGACACTGGGACCAAAGTCTCGCGCATGCTTTTGAGCACGCTCGACAATGTTCAGTTTCGCACCTACCACCAAGTTCACCCCAGCGAAATCGTCACAATCGATGCCCATTGGTGGTGCTGGGACCGCCCTGGCGAATTCTATCCACGCGACTATTGTCCGCAACCCAAAGGCCCAACTCCGAAATTCACCGCTCTACATTACCAGCCGTGATAATCTGACACCTGGTGAATGACGTTCCATGGAAGGGGCATCATGGCTTCAGATCTATCGGTCTCGAATTTGCGAGATCAAAATCGACAAGTGCTTCAAGACACGCGCGACGAAGGCGAAAAAGAAATTGGTCGCATTCGGCGCGAGGAACAAAAGCGTGAAGAGAACGTTCGCACATCTGGCGAAGCGTCTATCAGTCATATCAAAAGCTCGCAAGCGCAAGAGCTTGAAGACATTCGGAGCCAGGGCCATTCGCAAATGCAACGCGAAACCGACTCGAACACTCGCACTTACAACAATTTAAAAAACCACGCGGCCCTCCAGAAAGAGTCTGGCGAGCGAGAGATAGCGCACCAGCAAGAACACATCGACAATCGTAAAGAAGCGCTCCGCTCCAACGAGGAGCGCCAGATGGCGCGATCGCAATCGAAGATTCGCGAATTTTTGCAGAACCAATCCGAACTTAAAACCAAAGCTCGAAGCCAAAATAACGAAGAAATTAAAAACATCAATGAACAGAGCAACGAGCAGCTTCATCAAGTAAAAGAAAAAACGAGCGCGAAATTAAAAGCCGCGCAAGCCTCGTCGACTCAGCAAGAACAGACTGAAGATGATCGTTTTCGCGAACAGTACAATCGCCAGCACCAAGAAGAGCAAGCTCGACTGAGTGAGCTCCATAAAAATGCGAGCTCTCAGTACAAAAAAGAAAGTATTCAGGAGAATGAGCAGCTCACAAATCTGCACGCACGTGCGAAAATGCAAGCCACTCAGGTGCAGGCCGATGACCAGCGCAAGCTCAACGAGCTCGATAAAGCCAATGAAGAGAAACTTCGTATGCTTCAAGAGCGGACCAGTCGATCGTCTCAAGATTTAAATCATCGAGCTACGCAGCAGATTCAAAATATCGAGCAGAAGGGCCACTCTGAGATTGCTACCCGAGAGCACCATTTTGAATCTGAATTAAAAGAGCAAAAGTTGACGCACCAACAGACTCTGCGAGAGCGTGAGATGCAGCAACAGCAGCAAGAGGCCCTGCAAGAAGAACGATTGCATGAGAAGCTAGATGATCAAGACGCTCACTACAAAGAAACACTTAATCATCAGGGCGATAAATTTAAAAAGAGTTTTGATCTCAACGACAAGACGAATCGCTCCACACTCGACACGCAAAAAGAACGATATTTGACGGCTCTTTATCAGCAAAAAGATAAATTTGAGGATCGGCTTCGTCTCGACGGCGAGAAAAAAGAAGATCCATTCTATCGCCTGAAAGATTTTGATGCAGATCTCGAAGAGACGCGCTCGGCATTTGTTCTTCACGCGCGCGTACCACCAGTTGACAAAGACAACGTCGACGTTCATGTGCATAAAGACAAAATCGTGATCTCGCTCGCGCGCAAGTTCGATGAGTCTTACAGTCACAGCGGTGTTCGCACGACAACAAACTCAGCACAAACTTATCGACAAGAATTTGCTCTCGCCGCCCCGGTCGACAACACCAAGGTGATTAAGCAAATGGATGAACACGGCCGCATCACCATCACTGTTCCTAAACAAATGGCATATGAAACCGCTTCCTTCGGTCTCGAGGAGTAGCTCTAGCTACGAATGATCCTTACAGCGTAGCTCTAGCTACGAAAGATTCTTACAGTGCAGCTTAAGCTGCGAATTCCGCCATCCGACCCGCCACAAATAAAAAAAGAGCGACGAGTGAGTCGCTCTTTCAGTCAAAACATGAATTTTAATTTTGTAAAAATCTACTCGCTAATGACGAGGTAGCGCACTTCTGACATCATAAATTTAAGACGCGAATGCATCTCTTCTAACTGCGCCAAGTTCGACTTCAGTTGCTCGAGTACATCCATCTCGACAACGTGCGAACCATTTCGGTATGCATTCACCGCACCGGTTGGTAAACCAAGTTCGTAATAGCTTTGCCGAAGAGGAGACGAACTTGATTCGCTGCGATCAAAGATTTCGATCGCCTTAGAATCTGCAATCGCACTGGAAGCAGAAGTAGCCACTGCAGTCGACTCTTCAGAAACCGCTACTCGCGCGACGTTGATCAATGATGTCATCTCTTCTCCTTCGGAAAACCCCGAACTAGCATTCTAGCGAGCAGGTTTTTGTAGTCTCAACTTAAATTAACTTACAAATTCAAGAGTCGAACAATCTGATTAGGTTTTTGAACCTTTTTCCCAAGAACATGTGTCTGCGATTGCCAAACGCTAACAGTTTAAACCTAAGGTCATCCGACCACTTGTCCGGCAAACCCCGCGGGCGAGGAGCCATGATTTCAAGGGGTTGGACGCGTATCTCTATCTCTATCTCTATCTCTATCTCTATCTCTATCTCTATCTCTATCTCTATCTCTATCTCTATCTCTATCTCGTTCGTTGTCGCTTTCGTTTTCTCTGTCTCCGGACATTTCGCACTCGGGCCCTAGCACTTCAAAGATCAGTATTCACATTTCACGTCGGTACGGTCCGAGGTGTCCAATTGTCGGCGCAAGGTGTTGCTCGGAAGGCTCTTCACCATCACGCTCGCCGATTCAGTCGTGTGGACCATTCCGAGTACATGTCCGAATTCGTGGACAAGAAGGCTTTCCATATCCACTTTTCCCGGAGCCGTGGTATCGCCATTTGTGTATGTAAAATCCTTACCGTTAACGCGGACATCCGCCTCGAAGATCCGGTTGCTTGACCAGTACACAGTCGTACGAGCTTGTTCGTAAGTGCGGTCGGCTTCCCAGGTGGGCAGATAATAGTTAACATTGGAGCCATCTTGCTTCGGAACACCGTTTGTATTTGTCACTCCACCAATTTTAAGGACTTCGCGGCCGACTGATTTATTCCAAACGTCTGCAGCTTTGTGAATTGCGTCATAATATGTGGTGGGA
>JAYVND010000647.1:0-3303 GCA_043758635.1 Bdellovibrionales bacterium | reverse complement strand
TTGTTGTATGAAGAATCGCTTTCATGCGCTGCTCGGCTTTTGGCGCTTGAGCACTTTCTACGACTGACGGAACAAAAGGGGTCGCTCCAGGTTTCGGGGCGTAACCCCGAGCCGCAGCCGCAGCCGCTTGACTCGAATTCGCGGCATCCTGAAAACCATTTTGATTTGCTGCCACCGGACCAGGACCCGCGACAGGACCCGCGACAGGACCAGGGCCCGGCCCAGAAACAGCACCAGATCCAGGACCAGATCCAGGACTAGCACTAGATACGACCACAGGTCCAGGACTGGTGGTAGCGGCTGGTGCAGCTATGGCCTGCGTGGTGGCACTGTTAGTCTGCGGTGAGATCGCGAAATTAGCTGCGCTGGGCACTGCGGGCTGTGCGGATCCAACTCCTAGTGCAACCGAGCTCACAAAAAGTGTGAACGTCATCGCTTGCGTAAGAATTCTAGAATTTGAAATCGCCAACTGCGCCTCCATGCGTAGATCAGAGTTCAGGTTCAACTGCTTTTTGACGAGAGAGCTTTTCTGAAAGCTCTCTTAGCCACGTATTCTCAGAATTTCGAGTTCGTCCTGAACTTGCGTGAGAACCAAGCGAATTTTTCCTTCGAGCTCAGATGCGGAACAATCGTACAAAAGGGCAAGACGTTTAAACTCATCTGATTTAACGCGAATTTTTGAGCCCGATTGACTTGTGGTCAATTGATACAGCTGCTCAACCTCGCGCAAAAAAAGATACATCTCACGAACAAATGATCCCGCTTTTTTCCATTGATTATCGATGCTCTCCATATATTGAATCATGGCGGCGGTCGAAGTATCAAGAGTCCAAGCCCTTTGGGCTAGGAGTGCTATTTGCACGCAAAACTCAATGTCAGCAAGGCCTCCATGGTTCAGCTTCAAGTCAATTTCCCCAGGCATTGCGGGATGAAACAGCTTTCCGCGTATCATGATGAGCTCTTGCAAGTCTTCGGTCGATAGGCCTTTTTGCGAGGCTAGTTTTGCAGGTGATTCAAACTTAATTCCAGTTTTCAAACTCACTATCGAGTCCAGCGGCCGGGCGCGCAGGTAAGCCTGACGCTCCCACGCGGCCGCCTTTACGCTCGTGTATTCGTTGAGCGCGCTTTGGGAAACTAGCATTGGTCCGGCATGGCCAGATGGACGCAGACGCATATCGACCGCATAAATCGATCCACCACGATGCGGTTCGGTCATTCGTGCTAAAAATCTTCGTGCTATTTTTTGATCAAGCATCGTTGGCTCATTTGGAACCACGAACATGAAATCAAGATCCGACTTCAATCCGAGCTCTCGCCCGCCCCATTTGCCCATAGCGACAAGGCTAATATCGGACTCTCCATATTCTGCAATCAAGCGTTCGAGCAAGAGATTCGAAATTTGATCAGCCGTATCGCTTAAATTAATTGAAAGGTTCGCAAGATCACGGGTCGACAGGTAATGGTTCGCCGCGATCAATTCTACAAGCAACCGGCGCTCCGCCATTTCATCCAGCACTGTGTTGAGGTCGCTCGAAGGGGCAGCCTGCTTTCGATAAATAAATTCATCGATCAGCTCTGGGCGCGAGCAGAGAATTGTACCTAAGTAAGGAGACGCCGAGAAGAGCCGAACCAGATTCTCCACCACTTTCGGCTCGTGATTGAGAAGCGTAAAAAAGCTCGCTTTGGCACGCGTCGCTTTTACAAAGTCTAACAAAAGCGAAAGCCCTAAATCCCGATCGAGCTTTGACTCAGCAAGAAGTGTGACGAAGTTTTTTAAAAACTGGATTCGTGCGACTTCGTCTCGTTCCGATTTTTTTGACACAGCGGTGGCTTCAAGAAGTAAGGGCCAGGTGTCCTCATATGATACTGTCGCGAACTTCTGAGCTTTGAGCCATTCCACCTGCGCGGTTGTTTCAGATGGAAACTCATGAGCAGCTGCCTCCAGCTCGACGGCACCGAAAAAGGATGTGGCAATTTCAATCACTCGCTCGCAACGAGCTTTTAATTCGTCCTCAAATCCTTGCGGCAAAGCCGGGCACGGATTTTTGAAATCGACATCGTATGTTTGTAGGTCCTCATAGGCCTGGATACGATTTTCAATTCGACGAAGGTGCCAATAACTTTCGATTAAGAAATCGGCTTCTTCTCGGGGCAAAAGACCCAATTCGCCGAGTCGTTCGAGCGCTGCCGTGGTTGAGCCAGTCTGCAGGCTCGGGTTGCGTCCACCGTGCATCACGAGGAGCGCGTGTACAAAAAGTTCAAGCTCACGGATTCCTCCGGCGCCGAGCTTCAGATGGAAATGTTCTGGTCGAGTTTCAAATTTCTCGCGTCGAATTTTGTTTCGAAGCGCTCGCAGATCTTCAAGCACGGTGTAATCAAGATGCTTTCGAAATGAGTACTTTCGCCCAAAGGTCGTGAGGTACGATTTTAAACTCGCATCACCTTCGATTGCCCGCATGCGAATATATGCAAGCCGCTCCCACGTTTCGCCGTGGTAGCCGTAATAATTTTCGAATTCAGATGCGGATGGAATTGCGGCGCTTGATGCGCCACCCGGACGCAGCGTAAAATCAACTCGCAGTGCAAAGCCGAACGAGGTGATTTCTGAAAGCTGCGTTTGAAATATGCGCATGGCTTTGATGTCGGCTGGCTCGGAGTCATCACGTACAAGAATTAGGTCCACATCGCTACTCATGTTGAGTTCTTGAGCACCAAGTTTTCCAAGAGCGAGCAAAGCAAATTTTGCACGAGCGAGTCCCGATGCTAGCCACGCTTCATGAATTAGGAAAGAGGCCGAATTGGACCAGTCCATGCAGATATCAAGTGGAGAAGCTGAATCGAAATAAATGGCGAGTGCTGCTCTTAGCCAAAGTCGGTGCCTGCGTCGGCGAAACAGGTCGGCCGGCTCTAGTCCCGGCTTCGATTCTTGAATAAGCCGAAGGTACCGACCGATGGCTGGCCACTCGCTCGCCTGCGCGAGCTCTTCAATCGAATGATCTTCTATCTCGCGCAAGACAGACATGCTTGCGATCACTCGAACGAGGGCGACCAACGGGGCTTGTAGTAATCATGCGAATCGAAAGTAATCCGATGCTCTTCGTTTTTTCCTCCGATGTTGACCACGTAGAGTTGGTAGTGGCCCGTGCGATCACTGCGGAAAAGAATGTGCCGTCCGTCTGGAGCAAACGATGGATCTTCGTTGTTCGAAAGCTTGCCGCTTGTTTTTGCATCAGAAGTCAGACGCACCATGTTTGTCCCGTCCGCATCCATCACGAAAATATCAAAGTGGTTCGATTCGAATCC
>JAYVND010000646.1:0-3304 GCA_043758635.1 Bdellovibrionales bacterium | reverse complement strand
AAAACGGGGTCCATCCACGATCACGCTCAATTTAGATTTACCAATACGTTCGTCGTATTGAATCGGAATTTCCACAGACCGATGCCTCGAATTGAGACAATGCAGCGTCATCGAAAGCGAAAAGTTCAAATGTGTGGCGGGTAAGTCGCAAAACTCCTCAGTCAACGTGCGACGAAACACCCTCTGGCCGGTGCAGCAATCATGTGTCACCTGGCCGTACAAAAGTGTGATCAAGCCGACATAAAAACGATTTCCAAGTGAGCGGAGTACTGGCATTCCGGATTGTCGCGAAAGACGAGTTCCGCTCACGATTTCAGCACGCTCATGATCCAATTTCAAAATCATTGGAGCGAACTCTTCGGGTGGATAGGTCCCGTCCATATCCATAAAGCCGATCAAGTCGCCCGAAGCCTCGCGAAAACCAATCTTCAAAGAACCGCCATAGTTTTGACGTTCGGAATTGTAGACGGCAATCAGTCCGTGTGAGCGATGCCATTTTTGAAGGAGCATGATTGAACCGTCGGTTGAAGCATCATCCACGACGATCACTTCTAGGTCATTCACTCCAGCTAACTTTAGTTGTTCTCGAGTCGCATAAATTCGAGTCAACACTTGATCAATGGCATTTTCTTCGTTTAAACAAGGGATGACGATCGAGAACTTGCGATTCATAAACCAAGCCACTTCCAGCCGTACATTCGCCGGCGACGCTCCACCCGAGATATCAATCGTTATCCCGACACTGAGTCGACCCTATCAAGTTCTAAAGCTCTTACAATCGATTTTCAGTCAACGCGATGCCCCTCAATTCGAAATCCTCGTGGTGTCAAACTTAGAGGATCAAAAGCTATTAAATCTCGTCACTCTTCTGAGTCTCCAGCAAAAGGCAGACTCCTCAAAGTTCTTATTAAAGCTTTTCGTCGTTGGTGTTCTCGGGGTCAATCGGGCTCGCAATCTTGGAATTGAAGTCGCCGCTGGAAACATTCTACTTTTCATTGATGATGACTGCGTGATGGATGACCCAGATTATTTAGCAAAGCTGATTCGTGCTCATAAAAAATATCCACAGACGGCTGCAATTGGAGGCCGGTACACGCTGGCATCATCGAGCGGGTTTTTAGCCGAGGCGTACCATTTCACGGCTGAGAACTGGCTGAATCAATCGCGTCTTGAAACCGGATATAGCTTTCATCTCCTTGGCGGGAACACTTCTTATAAAAGTTCCTACTTGAATGGAAACATTAGCAAAATTAGATTTAATGAAGATATTGAGTTCGGTGGTTCGGAGACAGAGCTGCATTTTCGCTTGGCGGAATTGGGCTACAAAATGTTTCTATCGGAGAACCTCCCGCTTCGACATGAGTGTCGTGTCTCGCTTCGTGATTTGATTTACAAGGGCTTCAAACAAGGGAAGACGAGCGCTCGTCTTAGAAAACGTAGCAGTTCCGGCGACACTCAAATTGCGGAGACAGTCAACTCGCCTAATTTAACTCGGTCATCGTCAAAAAAGCATCTGGCCGTAAAGTTTGGACTTTGGATCTACCGGGCCGCATTTGAAATGGGAGAAAACCAAACCGAAGATCGCGCGGGCAGCTCGCCTACATTCTGGGCTCTACTTCATTATTCACTCGGAAACGAAATCCATCGTGCATTCAGCATTCGCATTTTTCCGATTCTTCGAGAATTTCTTTATATTGCGCGCCTTCATTTTGAAAAGAAACGTCCTAAATTTTGAAGTGCGGGCTTGGCATCGATGAAAAGCTTTACTAATTTCGAGCCATGTTGAAATGTCTGTGCGCCTTCGAAAAAAGCAGGGTCATGAAATTTGTTTTTCAAAGAAGCACTGGTCAGCTCAGGCGTTACAATCGCTTCAATCGCACTCTATTAGGATTTTTTATAATTTATCTTGTGGCCGCGCTTTCGACCATTTTTCGGCCGGCGGCAAGAGACTATCCATTCTTCAGTGGGCATTGGTTTTACCGGGTTCCTTTTCACTTTTCGGACTACTCCATTCTTGTCAAAGAATTGGATGGCGTAGCATTCGACCCGCCAAAATATATCGAAAAAATATATCACCGCTTGCCGGGTGCATGGCCTTTTGCCGTTTATGGCTCTATTCAAGAATGGGGGCGGGCCTTGACCGAACTGCGATCAAACGAAACCGCTTTAGAAAACGCGGCTGTTGCTACGGTATTCCGCAATCGATCCTTCAAGGGCCAGCTCGTGAGACGTGAGATGGATGGAATCGAGTTTGTTGAATCCGGTAGGGTGCAAAGTGCATCAGTGATCAAAGAAATTGAGTCGAAATGATATTCGGAAAACTCAATCAGAAATTTCAGAAAACATTGATACTCCTCCGCGTTTATTACATCACTCTTTTTGCACTCCTCAATATCTACGGATTGAGTAAACTGAACCCAGCGACTGAACAATTAAAACCAGTTTATCTTTTTCCATTGGAGTTTTTGACGGGCGCTAATCATCTCACTGTTAGTTTTATTTTAACGGCGCTCCCAATGTTCTTAAGTTTTGCCGCAGCATTAAAGCCCACCTCGCAAAGTCTAAGGCTGCTTTTTGTCTTAAGTTTATTTTTTTTCAATGCGCTGGCGAATTCCGGTGGTGGTTTAACTCATCTTTGGGAGTTTTGGCTGTGGTCGAGCGTCGTTTTGGCTCTGCTTCCGACGATCGTGATCAAAAATGACATTCCCACCAAACGCGTAGAAAAGTTGATATACCTCAACGGCTGGTGGAGTGCGCAGGCCATTGTCTTGCTTTTTTATTTTCTATCAGGTTTTTGGAAGCTCGTCGGGCTCATCGGACAACTCCGCGCGGGAGAACCAAATTTCCTCTCGACAGATGGACTGAAGTATCATCTAGCGTCTGAAGTCATTCGCGCCGGCGCCAACCCGCTTTTTAAAAGTATCATTTATAATCAGCCACTGCTCAGTTCTCTAATGGCATTTGGGGCGCTGGTTTTACAGCTCTCGTGTCTTCCCATCATTTTCAAAGTGAAGATGCGACCATGGGTCGGGATGGGGCTGTTATTCTTCCATATCGGTACTTCAGTTTTTTTAGGCATCTCGTACCCGACAAACTTTTTTCTTTTAGGCATCTTATTCGTCGTAGACACGTTCCCACGAGAAAATATTGGGCATTTTTGATAGACATCCCGCATTCGAGAATGCTATCTCAGCAACTCAGCGTTTTCTGTACGGAGAGGTGGCCGAGTGGCTGAAGGCGCACGATTCGAAATCGTGTGGCGGCTAATCCCCGCTCGAGAGTTCGAATCTCTCCCTCTCCGCCA
>JAYVND010000645.1:0-3310 GCA_043758635.1 Bdellovibrionales bacterium | reverse complement strand
CCTCTTTTTTTGTTTATCAATCCTTGCCTGTGACTTTTACCGTAGATTCTTTTCTTAGCTCCACAACTCGAGTTTAAGGAGGCCCGGACCATCCTGGTCCGGGAATGAACTCGAATTTATAAATCCAATCTAGTGCCTTTCGTGAAAGACAAACTTCTATTCTAACGGATCCCGTTCTGACGGAACATGATCGAGTTTCCACCGATTGTATTGGTTGCAAGACCCGATTGGTTGCCGTTTACCGGACCGATGGCCCCAACACCCATACCGGTGGCAGAATTAATTCCGCTCCCGTTCATAGAACCATTCTGCGAACCGTAGAGTGAACCGTTATTCATACCCAAGTTCGTCCTCGAACCATTGACGTAGTTCGAGTTGCTCAATGCGCCGTTGTTACCGAGGTTCATCATGGAGCCATTGGCATAGTTCGGGTTGATCGTGTTGCTGTAGTTGCTGCCCAAAAGAACGTTCCCGTTTCCCATCGCCATTGGGTTGAGCTGCTGCGGACCCATTTGGTTTTGCATAATGCCAGGGGTCGACAAGTTTGCGCCCGAGAACTGCTGTTGGCCAATGAGAGCGCCTGAACCCAGGCCGTACGTCGCCATTTGTTGCTGTGTGAGCGGAAGGATATTTCCGGTCATACCCGCATTCTGTTGGTAGAGCGCAGCTGCCATCGACATGTCTCCCACTTGCGGCATCAACGAAGTCGAAGACATCGCATAGTAAGGATCACGCGGCGTGTACAAGAGATTCGTTGCACCCATTGCTGCCGGATTCACCATCTGCAATAGAGATTTTTGCAAGTTTTGGTAAGGCGACATGTAAAGCGACATATCACCGGAGTTCAGTGCCCCTTGTGTTTGGAAGCTCTGCATGTCTGCAATGTTCTGAGCCATTGTCTGATCAACCCTTTGCGAGAGCTGATTATGCTGCTGGAAAAGGCTCATCAATTGATTTGAACCTTGTTGTAGCAATTGAAGCTTTTGTTGTTCGTTCAGGCGAGTGTCGTTACGAACCTTTTGATCCAAGGTTTGGTATTTAGCGTAAGCATCTTGAAACTGTTGATTCATATCGGTTGTTTTGTTGTTCAAAGCCTGCGCTTTGCGACGAGTGTCCGCGCCGGTTTTCATGGCCCGAAGCTCTTCGATCATTTTGTTCTTAGTTCGAGCGTCGATACCTGAATAAGTCATATTGGTGATTGTCGAGATTAAATCATCGATCTTTCCCGAAGCATCATCAACGTCATCGTCGTTATCACTAATCAAGCCAGCTTTAAGAATTTTTTTAGCGCGTTGAAATGCATCTACAACACGTTTTTTTGCATCTTGCGTTTCGTTCATCGAACTTGTGCGATCAAGCCCGCCGATCTTTTCGAGGATGGCGGTGTTGCAAGTAAGGGCGGCGTCATTGCTGTAGGTGCGACCGTTGCGGTCTAATACGCAAGTGTTGATGCCCGAACGATTGGTCGGCGCCTGGCGGTCGGCTTGGTCAAACTCGACTGTTTCAGCCGTTGGCGATCCTGCGGCACAAGAGTGTTTTGTGATCGCTTGCGAAAGACTGTTCACGAGATCAAGTTTTCCGTTTTCATCTTTTGCGATCTCTCTCAGGCGGCCCGTGTGCACCAGTTGAGCTGTTTTAGTCGTATCAGTTCCAAGAGATGCAACGAGTTTGATTCGCGTGAGCGATCCTTCTTTCACCTCTGAAAATTTCAATTGGTAATCTTCGCCGCAGATTTCATGCACGAACGGAGTGCCATCTGTTGGAATGCTATCTGACGCTGCAAGCGGTGGTGGAGTCGTCTCCACATCGCCAAGATTGAGAGAGATTGAATCAGTCACAGGTCGAGCCGGACTGGTCTCTCGCGATGACATTTGCGTGACCTGCACTGGCTTCGGTAGTTTCACCGAAGCGGTGAGCACAACAAGCAGTGCCACCTTTAAAACTGACTGCGTAGATGGACGTTTCATTTTTCCTCCTAGTGTTGCGCGCAATCCCGCGCGCAAGCCCACTTTGGGCTACCAGGAAGTGATCCAAGATCTGGGCCCTACGCTGATAGCGCGGGCCTAGAAATTAAGTCTTCGAAATGTCACAAGATTTTTCGGCCGCTCGGATTCGCGTAAAAGTTTGACAGCTGTAGATATCGAGCGCAGGTCGCCGTCTCACTTAGAGAATCCCGATCAAAATTCGAGAGTTAGCAGGTTTACATCTCCTGCGAGAGGGGCGCAGAAGTGGAACTACTTGCAGTGCAAACCTTAACATTGTTGCAAACGCAAAACCGAACTCAGTTGCAAACGCAAAACCGAACTCAGTTGCAAATCATAAAGAATGGAATATTCACGCCTTGCGCTGAGGTGATCGATGCTTTTACGTTGAGCTGCAAGTGCGGAACTGCGGTCACACCGTTGAGACTCAAGCGAATCACGCTTTGGTCATCAAGTATGTATACGGCAATCATTTTGTCGAAGTTGAGTTTAGTATAAACAATATTTGTGATTTCTGGAATGATTTCACTGCCCGCATGGTAGAGGATCAAATTGTCGATGTGACCGGCTGCCATCGCATTGCCGTGGCGAATGAAAGAGCCGCCGTTGAGACCGAGGCCCTCGGGATCAATCGTCAAGGGAGTGAATGTAGGGAACGACGTCGATGAAAATTTGCAGTCCGCGCGCGCGGTTGTAGAAAAACTAAAAAGACCCAACAGCGCCAAAATAGCGGTGCAGAAAGCTGGAAGAGAGAGCATTCGAATTTCAGCGTCGACAAATTTGCCAACGGACTGGCGGCGCAGGAGTTTCAACATGGCAGTGCTATAACACTGTCTTTGGCGAAGTGGAAAGCTACGGGTATCAGTTTTTAGTTGAAAAGATGTGGGATGACTGGTTTTTACTCGGTTATGAAGATCAAATTCGAGCCGGCACCACGGCCTCCTGAAATCTCAAATGAAGATTGGCAGAGTTGGGGCTGGCAAATGCGCCACGCACTCAAGAGCCAAGCCGACTTCGCTCAGCGGTTTTCGCTGAGCCCAGATGAAATCACTGGGTTTTCTGGTCTTGATCGAGTTTTCCAGGTCCGAGCGACTCCCTATTACGCGGCACTTGCGTCGAAGGAACATCCTGAAGATCCAGTACGTAAAATTCTCATGCCTTCGGGACAGGAGTTGAAACTGGGAGCTCAGCAAATGCTGGATCCGTTGGGTGAGAAGCGAAACAACCCGGCTCCACGAATCATTCACCGATACCCAGACCGCCTGCTCTTCTTGGTAACCGACACTTGCTCTGTGTACTGTCGCTACTGCACTCGCAAGCACTTCACG
>JAYVND010000644.1:0-3318 GCA_043758635.1 Bdellovibrionales bacterium | reverse complement strand
ATCACTTCGCCAGTTCGTGGGTTTCGCCCTTTATAAGCGCCGTAGTCACGATTGACGAACGAGCCGAAGCCACGAATCTCGATCCGTTCATTTTTCATAAGTGCTTCGATCATGGAATCAAAAATCGCGTTCACAGCGGTCTCAGACCTTACATGAGTTGCCCCAGTTTTATCGGTGATAAGTTGGATGAGGTCAGATTTTGTCATCTACATCTTTCGGGTCGGAGGCATCTCGTACTGTAGGCATTAAAATCCCCCTCGAGAAGTCACTTTCATCTGAAAAGCTCGTTATATCGGCCGCTGCGCTCGGTCTTTTACTCTTTTCATGATTCTCAAGATATCCTGCCGCCTCTGCTTCCTCCCAGGTGATGCCAAATGCAAAACCTGCTGCCGTGTGTCCGGCGACAAAATAGTGATGCTCGTCCGAATCAGGATATGGATCAAGTGCGGGCTCTCTACTTTTTTTACGACCGGAGCTCGCAGAGCCCCGGCGTTCAGCCGACAGGCGCGCTCGCTCAATTCTTTCGGGGTTGATGGGTTGTCCGAGAGCCGCCAGCTCCAATAGTGCCGAGAATTCATCGACGCCGAAGCGCTTTTTGTAGGCGCGAACAAGGTTTTTACCGGCAACCGAGGGAAGCCAACCCCGCGCGGACTGTAGTCTTCGGTCCCTTTTCATTTTCTTTTTTCGCGATATACCGGCCGCAGCTGCTTTACCCATTCAGGGCCAAGGTTAATTCAAAGCCTGGCTAGGCGCAAGCATCGGAGAAATGCACGGTAGCATAAATATGTCTCGCCCAACTCGGAGCTTCACGAATTTCAAATTCGCTCAGTGAGCAGAGCTTTGATAGATCGCGCGGTCTTGATCACGACTTTCTTCAAATCTTGAGAATGCTTGGACTAAATACGAAGCCTGCGTATGATAACCCTTAATGATCATCATTTAGAGGAGAGAAACTTATGGCAAAAGCCGCTAAAAAGTCTGCAAAGAAGACCACCAAAAAGACTGTGAAAAAAACTGCTGCAAAAAAAGTTGCGAAGAAGACGCCTGTAAAGAAGGCTTCAACTCAAGCAAAGCAAGGGAAAACAACTGGTAAAAAAACGGTTGCGAAGAAATCAAAGGGCGGCGGTGCCGCTTTCATGAAACCTTACGCACTTTCAGAGGCACTCTCGGCAGTGATTGGTAAGAATGAGGCCGCCAGAACTGAAATCACGAGCGGTTTGTGGAAATATATCAAAGCCAACAATCTTCAAGATCCAAAAAATAAGCGAGACATCCTCACTGACGTCAAATTAAAAGCCATCTTCGGCAAACCAAAAGTTGGAATGTTTGAAATGACAAAACTTATTGGAAAGCACTTGAAATAAATTTTCACTCCAAACTTTAAATTTCCGATTTCGCCAAGCGAATCTGGCGTTTTCGGAAATTTTCGGCTCCTCCATCTGCTTTTCCAGACCGACAACTGGCACAGACCCTGGTGTCATTAAATACTGATCGGCAACTGATGTGTCGTTGACGACTGATTTCATCTGTAGCTGTCGAGCCCTGGTGTCTTGTAATCTATTCATCAATATCGAATCAGTTTTGCTGAATGAAGAATTCGTCACTCCCATCTGAATTTCGATATGCTCTAATCAAAGCCAGGCCGCAGTGGCATTCGACCGCACTGAGTCCGGAAGCACTTGCTTACTTCAGGCGTTGCTCGCTTAGTGAATTCAGCGTATGCAGGGCTCCGATGTATGAAAATTGCTTTCGGAGGTGTGGATGTCATCGGGTGTCGGCAGGAATGATTTATGTCCGTGCGGAAGTAAGTTGAAATATAAAAAATGCTGCCTCCTCACCGGCGGCGCAATGAATGCCACACTACCGAAACGGGCAAACGCCAACAGAACAAAACAAAATAGTAGCCCCGTAAAAGAGCAAAAAGCGAATGAGCCGGTGCTCGTTACTTTCGAGAGCCTTAAGGGAAATAGCACTGAGGAGCTGGCCTGGTTAGGCTCAAAGAGGCATAACCACAAAAAGGTCCTTGAAAATATCCAGGCGTATTTGATTGAGGAACCTGCCTTTGATGTTTCAAGCACGCTAAACGAATCCGGTGGTATTGCTCTCAATTTCGAGTTTAGGTGTCCAAAGGATTGGGAGAACTATGGAATTGACATCCCATTTCGGATCACAATCGAGGAAGAGAGAGAAGGTGGATCACTCGGCTTCTCTCTTGGCTTCTCGCACTCGAAGCTAAATTCCACTGATATTGAAGTTGAAATGAATGCCTCGTTATTTTTGACGTGGCTCGCGATTTCGCAGGGCGCTCGTCACATCGAGTTCTCGGATCTCATTTTATTTCAGGCAAAATCGGTGCGCGAGAAATTGGCGGTTGCCTGGGAAGAGCGTGCTGCCAAGAAAAAAGAAGTTGAGGAGATAGCAAAGCTTCTCGAGCCCATAAAGCTTGAGAGCGTTACAATCGTTTTGATGCCACGCTATCCCGATGGATCAGTTATTGGTCCTGACCATCATCTTTACAGTCAGCTCACTCCAAGGAGCGCGGCCGGAGCGAGCACCCAGCCCACGGTGAAGCCTTACATCAAACCACGGTTAAACACGGGTGAGAAGAAATCAATTGGGGATTCACTTCCATCCGTGTTTTTAGAGCCGCCTGACCAAATGCGGAATTCTTATCTGGCTTCACAAAAGCTTGTTCAGTTGGCCAACACCATTAAATACCATTTTTCAGACGCATCAGTTATCGGCGCCCAGTCAATCTTGCGCCATCCATTTGTGAGTCTCGTTCCGCCTGACCTCTTGCCCGGAGGCATTGTAAGTTCGAGGTCGCTTCATCTGTGGCGTAAGAACTTTTCTGATCCTAATCGCCAAGTAAAACCTGATAAGGATCAGACAAAAATTCTAAATGAGGCGCGAATTGCTACGACCCAGGATGCAGGCTCTCGTTATTTGGCACCCTTTGAGCCCTATGAATATCCGGATGCACAGCGAACAAATCTTGCTCTCAATGCGATTCTTTTTGCTCTCGGAGAGAGACTGAAGCTTGGAGAGATTTCAGTTCATCTTGCGTTCTTTGAGGACTTTTCGATGAATGAAAAATACCTCGAATTGAAGAGCTTGAGTGTGCTCACTGAGCCGATCTTTAAATGGAGCGAAGAAATTAGCTCTCTCCCGATTGAAAAAGACCCTACCGGCAATCTCTCTTCAGTGGTTGCGGAATTCGGTAGCGTGAGATTTTCCGTGTCTCGTTGTTAAATCAATGAATCAGTTGTTGTACCGTTTCTTCAATTTCGTTGCCCTTTTTGCGTCCCATCAGTTTTG
>JAYVND010000643.1:0-3318 GCA_043758635.1 Bdellovibrionales bacterium | reverse complement strand
GGGGCCGGCGAGTGATTCTAAACAAAAAATATGGCAAAAAAATTCTCGAGCATTCAGACGATCCATTCAATGAGATCGCCTACCTTTTAGAGAGCGGATCGGACCGAATCGGCGCGCTCGACTTTCAAGTTTCGCCTTCAAAGTATGTCCCGCGACCGGGGCATCAGAATGCAACACTCGAGGACCTGTTGTCGTCGGCCGAGCGCGTCGATCAAGGCGTTCTGCTCACGCCAGAGCTTGATCAAGCGATTCAGCATGGCACATCCATTGGTGGGGAACGACCCAAAGCGTTGATTGATAGTAAACAAACAAAATTAATCGCCAAGTTCTCATCTGCCTCTGATGCCTACGATGTCGTAAAAACTGAGTTTGTTTCGATGCGCATGGCGGCGCTTGCTGGGCTAAATGTTGCCCCTGTGCAGATGACGAAAGCCTTAGGGAAAGATGTGCTTCTTATCGAGCGTTTTGACCGAGTCGCAAAAGGAAAAGGTTTTGAGCGTAGGGCGCTGGTGTCAGCGCTGAGCCTTTTGCGTTTGGATGAAATGATGGCTCGATGGGGCTCTTACAAGGATTTAACCGATATAATTCGACAGCAGTTTTTGAATCCCAAAGAAGATCTCGAAGAGCTCTTTCGCCGGCTGGTATTTAATATTCTCGTTAGCAATAATGATGATCATGCTCGCAATCACGCTGCGCTCTGGAATGGCAAAAGTTTTAAGTTGTCGCCGGCATATGATATTTGCCCGCAAAAACGAACAGGGCGCGAATCGAATCAGGCAATGATTATCGCAAACGAGGATCGAAAAAGCCTTATCGAAGTGGCGCTTCAGGCGGCATCTCATTTTTTGCTCTCTCGAGAACGGGCTGTCGAAATCGTTGAAGGAATCATGGAAAAAATGATTTCGGCATTCGGAAAAGCGGCCGATGAAGCGGAATTGTCACCATTAGGACGCGCACTCATGCTTCAGCAACAAGTCTTCAACAATTACGCTTTTGAAGGGCTCGGCACGGACGCCGTGCAATTACTAAAGCTTAAGAAAAAGTTGAAATAGCAGACTTCGACTCGCCAGAGTGAGGTAAACAAATCAATGGTTAAGATGTGCAGGCGCATCGGCGGCAGGTGCTGCAGATGAGTCGACAGAACTATCGGAGCCTGCGCAGTTCTGAAACGACGCAACCATCATCGCAAGCACAATGGCGACACAACTGCGGAAAACGGCTTGTTTGGTCCACGCTGACATTTTGCCCTCTTTTTTCGCCGATGGGCGATTCTTAAGCTGCATCATAAGGTTACACGTTCTCTTCGGAATTTTGAAGCCAAGACTTTAATCTGGCCTTTGAGCTCTGTAGGCTTAAATATCTTGATGAGCCATTGTCTTTAGGTGCTTGCCGAAAGAATGCATGACCCAGCTATGAATCACGGCCTGAGATCTGCGATAGATCCACCAAGGAAGTGAGGGGCTAAAATCATGGAGAGCAGAGATAACAACTTTCTTATTGAGTACTGACCGGAACTCCAGCCGGCCTTTGTTGTTCTTTGCTGCGAGCAGACCACCCCTAACATACAAAAGCTGCCGATCGGGCGTGCTTCGCTCTTGGCTTACTTCGAGATCAAGCATCACCGCACTCACAAATCGAAGTTTAAAAAGGACTTCGGATTCACTCGTTGTGACGCCAACCATCGGATTGAGAAAATCTGGGAGCCAACGCTCGTACTCTTTGCAAACCCACGCAGCATCGCGCCCCGGTGGGAGTGGCATGCGTTGGACGGAGCGAACCGTTTTGCGAACGGCTTGGAATTTTGAGATGCTCGTGTTCTTCACAGTGTTGATGTGAATCTTTCTTAGCAACGAGAGATAAGTGCTTCCGTTTTCAACGGGTAGGTAAAGTTTTGTTTTTCTGGCGACCATCTCGTGCTCGAGTGAAGCGACCAGCGGATAGACGAGGGCTTTGGAAGATCCGGTAATAAGTGAGACCCAGAGCCGGGAAAGAAAGGGAGTGAAAAAGGGAAGTGTAAAAAAGAATCGGCGTTTTTGCATCGCGGTCGCCGTATCTCGCATCATTTGAAGATAGGTGAGTGGTTCGCAAGATGCGAGGTCATAAACGGAATCGATCGCCTTAGTATTAAGAGATGCATCGACGATAGAGAACACCGCGAATGCGAGATCAACTGGTGTTGTGAGAGTCTGAGTCCATTTGGGACAAAGCATGAGTGGCAAGCGATTGACCAGCTTTTGCATGATCTGGAAAGAGGATCCACCCTCGCCCACGATCAGACCGGCCCGAAAAATCGTTGTCGGCAATGTGGACGCCACAAAAGTCTCTTCGACTTCGAGTCGGCTCTGCAGGTGCAATGAAAGTTGCTTGCAGTCAGGAACCAGGCCGCCGAGGTAAATAATCTGCTGAACCGCTTTGTTTTTTAGAGAACGTACGAAATTATCGGCCAATAAAAGATCAAAATCTGCAAAGGAGCCTTGATCCATTCCTGCCGTTGGTCCCATCGAGTGAACGAGATAAATTGCTAAATCAACTCGAGAGGGGAGTGCATCTTCAAGCGCCTTGAGTGAGAAAAGGTCACAGGCTTTCCACTCAGTTAGTTCGTCCGTTGACTGAATGGCCGATCTGGACAGTGCGGTGATGCGCGCTCGAGGAAATTTAATGCGTAATTTTGGAATGATAGCTTGGCCAATAAATCCACTTGCCCCCGCAATCACGATGTTGAGATGAAGATTTTCCGGCACTTGTGAGATCCTTCCCTAAAATGGCTGGCAAGATTTTAGATGATCTCATTACTTGCTCCGTTTGGTTAGCATTGAAAAGTGCAGCAGGAAGATCACAAAAACTTGGCCCCGAGGCAAATTAAGCGATTGTTCTAGAATGAGATATATCGAAATGTGCCGGTTCTCTGAGGCAAGCCGGGCTGAAACTCGATTTGATAAAGCATTTTCGTTCGCTCCTCGAATTTTTCTTCACGTTTCCTATTTCGGGGCCGATAGGACTTTTGTCGGAGCGATACGACGAAAACTCGAATGTGGAGATTGGCTTTGAAACAGAATGAATTTTCAAGTCTTGCCTACCCCGTTGAACAACCACCGAGCCTGACTTATGCGGTTGAGTGGGCAAGCGCGCAAGAGAAAGCAATGATCTCGGCACGCCTAGCAGAATCGGGTCGACAGACGATGAATGTTCGGACGATGCCGGGGGCGAAGTTTTTGATCCTGCGGGATGTCGGGCAAGAGGGGAAAATCATCGGCTGGCAGGGCATGGATTACGAGTCAAAGCCCGGTTACCCCGAGAAGTTCTCGCTTCATCTTGACG
>JAYVND010000642.1:0-10333 GCA_043758635.1 Bdellovibrionales bacterium | reverse complement strand
GCCGATGCTTCAATGAGTGGCACTCCCGCCCGACACAACCCTTGCTTGCGCTGGCTCTCGATCCAATCGTAAAGCGAAAGGTCCCTGTCAGGGCGAACGCGTGCACCGATAGAAGTGTGTCCCTTTACCCTGAGCTTCCTGAACTCCAGCCCTTCGAACGAAGTTTCGACACTTAAAAATGCTTGGCCTCGATGAGAATCATCCAGATTTAAGAGTGATGTTGTAAGTGCTAAAAACAAAACTTCGTAATGCATAGATCAAATGCTCCGATGAGCTGAATGTTGCCACTTCATCAGTGTATTCCCACTGGCCTTAAAATTCTAGGAAGCAACGCAGAGCCAGACCGGAGATTTTGTTTCATCTCTTTCGAGTCTTTGCTAAGTTCAGTTGAGCTCTCCATTTCGCAATTCAAAAATTTTAAGAGTTTGGACCTAAATGCCTGCGCTTGATTCGCCGGTTCTTAAAATTCGCGATTTTCGATCGATCTTCTTGACCCGATTTTTTGTTTCGATTGCACTGACGGTTCAGGCCGTTATCGTTGGCTGGCAGATCTACAAACTCAAACCAGACCCACTTTTTTTAGGTTTAATGGGTCTAGTTGAAGCGATCCCTGCGATCACATGCTCTTTTTTCTCGGGCCACATTGTGGACACGCATCGACCGAGCGTGGTTTACCGCATCAGCATTCTAGTGACGCTCGCCAATACGATCATGATCTTCTTTGCGGTTCTGCCGACGACGCCCATCGATGACATACACCGCTTGGTCCTTCTTTACGTGGGGATTTTTATCTCTGGTGCTTCGCGAAGCTTCATGTCTCCATCTGTCTTTTCGCTGCTACCTAAGGTGATTCCGAGAAAGATGATTGGTGCCGCCACCGCTTGGACAAGTTCGGCTTATCAGTTTGCATCGATCTTTGGCCCACCTATTGGAGGATTGATTTATTCCGCATTCGGGTCGACGGTTGCGTTTGCGATACCGCCTTTCGCAATGATGCTTTCATTTCTTTCCATTCAACTACTCTCGCCCGACGGAAAAAATGCGCGCAATGAGTTCCAACGAGAACCGTTCGCTCAAAGTATTGTCTCCGGCGTTAAATTTGCGCTTCATCATAAGGTTTTGCTCTCGACCATGACACTCGACATGTTCTCCGTTCTTTTCGGCGGCGCAGTTGCCGTGCTCCCGATTTTTGCCGATCAGGTGTTCCATACCGGTGCACATGGGCTTGGTTATCTTCGCGCAGCACCATCAATTGGATCTGTGATCGTCGCAGTCGTTTTGGCGATTCGCCCATTTAAAGTGATTCGTGGACGAACTCTACTCTGGGTGGTTGGGGGATTTGGTCTGGCCACGCTCGGATTTGCGCTATCAAGCAATTTTTATTTAGCTCTACTTTTTTTGGCAATCAGCGGCGTCTTTGACGGCGTGAGCATGGTGATTCGTTCGACGCTTTTACAACTTCTCACGCCAGATCAAATGCGAGGACGCATTTCGGCTTTAAGCTCCGTCTTCATTACGTCGAGCAATGAGATCGGTGCATTTGAGTCCGGCCTCGCCGCGCGTGCAATGGGACTTGTAACATCCGTCGTGTTCGGAGGAATTATGACCGTGATCGTTGTTTCAATGACAGCATTCGCCGTGCCCGAACTCCGAAATGTCGAAATCTTAGAGGATGGGACACAGGCCTAGCGTTGTTGCGAAAACCACAAGTATTGTTCACAACCTTAAATATCCAGTAATTACAGTAGTTTGTATTATTTGATGGCTAGTAATTGACGCCTATGCACCCTGGGCATATTGACCACAGGGGTCCTGAGTGTTTCTAATCTATCAACGCTTCAATGGGGTCCCGATGTGGTCCTCGGAGATTTGATTTTGAAGCCCGAGAATTATTTTGAGTCAGAGTCGCGCATGCGGCCGCCGCAAAAACAATTCTAGGATTTCGCTTATATTTAGAAGTCGTCGGACTTCACAGAGGAGAACGTTATGAAAGTAGCAGCATTGGCATTGGCAGCATTGATGGTTGGTTCGATCGCTATGGCAGCAGACACTGAAGCCGGCGGAGCAGCAAAAACTGAAACTTCGACAAATCCAATCACAGGCACAGAAACGACTGAGACTAAAGCTGAAGCAAAATCGAAAGATGCTGCTGGCAACACTCACAAAGTTAAAAAAGTGAAAAAAGTGAAAAAGCACACGGACGGTTCGACTGAAACGTCAACTGAGTCACACGATTCAATGGGCAAGTAACTAGCTGGCGATTGCCGCCATTTAGTTTCAGATCCCTGACTCCCTCTAAAAATTTAAGATTTGAATTTAATTTCTATTTCCAATTTAAAGACCGAGCCAAGTATCGACAACCATAAATAAAGGGAGCCATCGGCTCCCTTTATTTATTTTAAACGACGAACAAAAATGCTTTGACCATGAACGCAATTCCTAAGACTCCAAGCCCGAGTGACCCAAACAAAAATGCTTTGCGACCTGATAAAAGCGCAATCGCCACCATCGCAATTGCGACCTGAAAGAACGTCACACAAGCCGCTAAACTCTCATGTTTGCGCAAGTGCATCTCAGACTCGCGCTCTTTCTCTTCGGCTTGCTCTTTGATTTTCTCCTGCTCTTCTTTGTACTTCTCTACTTTAGCCGAATCGTCTTTTTCGACTGTCGCTTGCTTCAATTCGGCAATGGCTTTTTTGATCCCTTTTGCTTGATAATATGCCCACTTATCGGAGCTTTGAATTTGTTCGACCATTGCTTCGTTCGCGTAGCCGCCAGCGAACAATGCGGAAATTGCTGCCAAAACTGCAAGCACAGCGGAGAGAATTGCGGCGCGAGCCATAAAAGATCGCCCACCACCAGGTCCACCGCCCTTATGACCATGTTCGTGCGCCGCTTCGTTGATGTTTTCTTGAATTTGCTCGAGTGGCACTTCGATCTCTTCCATTTTGTCCTTTTTCGAAAGTCGGGCTCGCGACATTTAAGATGCTGCACAACTTTCGGTGCGCAGACGCAACCGGTTGGAAACAAAGCTCAAGTCGGTCACTCGAATGTTAAAGGGGCTTCAGGAATTTTCAAACGAAATCAGTACGACCTCGACCTTACGTTGTATGCACGCATCTGAAGCAATGATACGCATGATGTTTCTTGCTTATGATATTTCGCACGTTCACTCACCAAGGAGTCTAGATGTTCGGTCAAATGCGCTATTATAAACCACTGTCCGTATCCGCTCTCATTGCACTCGTAGTATTCTCTCAGACCCTAAGCAGGACGTCGAATGCGGCGACTGAAGCACAACCCGACGTCATTGTCTCCCGTACGCAATCGCCGGATATTGACCAACCGTTCGCGTCGTGGAGCTTTGATGTCGGCTTTGTACAAAATGGTCCACGTTCTGGAGTTGTGATTCAAGGAAACGCGCCTCATTTTGGGTCCCCTTGGATTCCGCAGCTGGGCTTTGCAATTCAAACGGTTGATTTCGAAGGCCACATGCTCAGCGACACTTCAAATTCTTCGGTGATGCGAGGAGCTGAATATTTTGCGCTTAGCGCAAAATTTGCGAACCCTTACACGCGTGGTTTGGTGCGACCTTATTCCGTGCTCAAGCTTGGAGCCTTGCTCACTGGTAGCGTCGCGACATCGAAAGCGGCGGCGGCAGGTTACATCGGTCTGGGTGGAGAATTTCTATTCAGTGAATTGGCACAAGGATTGTTCAATTCTCGAATTCGTGAAAGTACAATGGCATTTTATATCGAAGCTGGTGTTCCGATCACCGGCGATCAAGTGCAGGCAAACTTAATGCAGGGAAGTCCTTACATTTTCTCCGGAGTTTCGACTACAGTCGGCTTAAAGTATTCGCTTTAAACGAACCGACGGGTCGTCGTTGTCTGATAGAGCCCGTTGATGAATCAACGGGCGTCGACTAAAAAAATGTCGGCTATAGGTTTGAAACGTCAACTTTGCTCAAGATCTTGCGACGGATGGCTTCAACCTCTGGACTTGCAGCCTGAGTTGGCATGATTTCTTCTCCGGCTTTCTCGGCCAATAGCATGGCAAGCAAACCTTCAATCAAACTTCCACCGCCCATTCCGCCTGAACTTGCACCAGCTCCATTGCCTCCCGAACCATTCGCTCCGCCCCCATTGCTATTGGTGATCATGACTCGTGGAACTAGATCAACGCCAGATGCCTGGACCGCTTCTGCAAATCGGTTCATCACTTGCTGAGTGAGTTGGAACCTTGGGCCCCCGTATGCTCGCACTTGTTCTTGAATCGCCATCGCTTGCGCGATACCAACTTTTGCGGCACGCTCAGCCTCAGCCCCAGCCAACGCTTGAATTTTCTTTGCCTCGCCTTCACCTAAGACACGAATCTTTTCGGCTTCGGCCATCGCGAGAGTTTGAATCTGCGATGACTGCTGTTGAGCTCGCGCAAAATCGGCTTTACCCTGGTTCGTCTGAACCGTGATCGAAAGTTCGGACTCCGTGATGCTCTGTTGTTGTCGAGCTCGCGCTTCGGCTTCACGCAACTGACGCTCTTGGACGGCCGCGTTCTCTTGACGTTGGTACGTTTCGATCTGCTCGTTTGCAATTTGCCTCGAGCGAAGCTGAGTCAAAATCTGCTCGATTTGTCCGCCGCCCGCGGCTCCCGGTTTATCGGCCGAGGTCGGGGTGCCGATCAACACTTCGAGCAACTCAAGATTGTACTTTGTGAACTTCTCGCGCATCTCGAGCGCTGATTGTTGCTGAATCACACTGCGATCCTGAAGAAGCTCAATGAGTGTTCTCGTTTGGCCAATATTTTTAAAGTATGCTGAAACCATCGGATCCAAAGTTTGCTCAACTAATTTCTTGATGTCGCCAAACCGTTGCACGACAAGCGGTGCTTTCCGGTAGTCGATATGCACAACCACCGAGAGCGGCAAATTCGGTTCAAACGCATCGCGAGTGATCAATGATACTTCCGACAAATTCTCATCGAACTTGAACGCCCCAACTTCGCCGTGAGCCCACTTCAAAATGAAGTTGGTTGTCGGTACGATCAACACGCGTCCCGCGTAGGTGTTGAAGGCATATTTACCTGGTAAAAGAGGTTCGTCCCAAACGCCGCGCAAACCTTTTGAGACCAACTCACCGTGACGATAGTCTTCACCCGTTAAATCTTTTCCGTTCATGCCTGTGTACGAAACAACGACTCCCACCGTACCTACATCGACGATGGTTTTTGGCACCATCTCCACTGTCGCGAATAAGCGATTGATGTAATAAGTCCCCTCAACTAAAACTTGCAACTGACGGCCACGACGACCGCCGGCCATCAAAAATAACTCCGGATCTTGAAAGTTGTTATGATACGTCTCCTTCACCATTGGATCGGTTCCAACGGTTGGCGCAATAATTTGATCACCATCAAGCGATGGCCCGTCATGAACGGTCACTACCCCTAATAGGTCGTCATTGCCTTTGATCACAACTGGCGAAAAGCCCTGACGTTCCGTGATCACCAAAGCCATTTGCTTGAACATTCCAGCTTCGTTGCCGTCGAGAGTAAGACTGTAAATCGAATCTCTTGTCAGAATCACAAACTGCGCGAGGTTGAAGGCATACGTTCCTTCACGCAGAATTTTTCTCTGTGGCCCGCGCTCTCCTCCATTTTTTAAAAACTCCACGACATCTTGAAAGTCGTGCGCGAGAGTGTTCGATGCCAAAGCCTGAGTCGCCGCGAGAGTTCTGCCATCTCGCGCAAATACGTAACCTACTTGCCCCTGCGGAATTGTCACGAGCGGCAAAATATGAATTCGGTACTGAAGGGGCGCCATCACGTGGAAACCACCACGCATGACATCTGGCTCAAAACCCGCTTCACCATTTAGCGCAATCAAACCCTGGCGCACCGACCCTTTACGACTCCAAAGGCGTTCCCGCACACCCACTCGATTGTTGGGAATGTAGCGATAAAATCCTAAAAGGTAACCGAGCGTCGGTACCACCAAAAATGCGACGACGAAGCCGCACAATACGATTTGCCAAGACTGCCATTCTACGGATCCCATGGATCTCTTCTCCTTAAAAAGTTGTCACCTTAATTTCGCATCCAGCCGAATACGACACGCGCGATTGAGTCGACAACCACGAGCGCCGTCTCCGATTTGATTCGATGAGGTGATGGAGAGAAAGTTACGCTTGGTCTTGACGACTCACAAGCGAAACAGGAATAGTTTATTCCGAATCTCACTCAAAGCAGATGTCAACGCAATGATGCACATCTAAATATTTAATTCTACTGAAGTTTTGACAGTTATCGGAATTTTTGAAACCATATTTTTACAGGATTTTTACGCTGGTTGCGACGTAAACGCGGGTGATATATTTCAATTCAATCTCCGCCTTTCCTCGTACATCTGGATGATGCGAAACAATCTCACGCACCTTTTTGAGCGCTTTGGCTTTCTCCTCAGACGGGAGCGCTGACATAAAACTGACAGACCCGACTCGATCCACAATCGTCTCCGCTGTTCCGTGTTGCGTGTGCGGAAATTCTGCCAATCGAAAGGTCGAGAAGAGTCCCGATTGATCAAAGCCCGCTTTCCACTTCATCGATTTATATCGCGGCGTCGTGCCTTCGTACTTTTCCATTATGCGAGTGAGTTCTCGAAAGATTCCGGAGGTTTCGTCACGCACATTCCAAACAAGAACGAGGTGACCAGCTGTCTTCAGAACGCGATGAATCTCGACAGCAGCTTTTGGCGCATCGAACCAGTGCGCAGCCTGCGCTGCCGCGACAACATCGAGGCTTGAATTGCGAAGGTCAATTTTTTCGGCTGGAGACGATAGCAACTCGAAGTTGGGATAAATGGCGCGAAATTTACGTCTCATCCCTTCGACCGGCTCCATCGGCGTGATCTCAGCCCCAGTTTTTAAAAGTGTGCGCGTGAACTTTCCAGTGCCTGCGCCAAGCTCACCGATTCGCGTGAGCGGATTGAAACGCAACTCGTTCTTAAAAAAATCGGCTACCGCGACGGGATACTCTGGCCGCCCGCGTTCGTAAGCATCTGAATCGAGATTAAAACCAGTCGCCGCCATTTCATGAATATTTGACGCTCTCTGCAGTGAATCGACTGGAGGTGCTAAGACCGGATTGGTAAGCACACCGCAAGGTGAATTCAGAACTGCTGATTCGTGTCTCACGCCAGTTCCTGGATCACTTAAACTATCTGAGTTTAACTGAGATTCGATTTTTGAAGAACTCACCCGTCACCTCGTTCAATTGTAAAAATCGATTCGATTGCGCATCTGGCGAAGCTCTTTTATGATCATCTTCGATGCTCTCGAGTCTCCGTCAGGCTGAGGTAAAAAGAAAGCGGTGTTCCAAATGACTTCTCCCCCCGTCATACATTCGGTGCAAAATCTCGAAGCTCTCGATGAAGCACAGCGCAACCGCGCGATGTGGGCCGTTCTCCTCGTCGTATTTATCGATATCCTCGGCTTCACAGTCGTGATGCCGCTGTTGCCATTTTACACCGAACATTTCGGCGGCACTCCGCTTGTTGTCGGCAGCGTCACTGCGGTGTACGGACTTTGCCAATTTATCGCTGGCCCTATATTGGGAAGTCTTTCAGATCGCATCGGGCGTAAGCCGGTCTTGATCATCTCTCAAATCGGAACCTTAGTTGGTTTTGTAGTACTCGCAACGGCGTCGAGCCTGTTCTTTGTATTCTTGGGAAGAATCATCGATGGTCTCACCGCCGGCAATATCAGTGTTGCACAGGCGTTCATCGCCGATCTTGCTGGTCCAAAAAATCGGACCAAAGCGTTCGGAATGTTCGGAGCTGTTTTCGGACTTGGGTTCATAGCGGGTCCTGCTCTCTCTGGATTACTTGCGCACATCAGCCTGACGGCACCGCTCTGGGCATCGGCTGGACTCTCACTCCTGACAATTGCGGCGAACATTATTTTTCTGCCAAAGACCGTCCCAGGCAGCACAAAAGTTGCTCCATTTGGAGCCTCGGCTCTAAAAAATGCTGACGTTGGAGCCTCGGCTCCAAAAAATGCTGACGCTTCGAAAACTGCTCCGAATAATGCCTTAATTGGCGACGGAGAGGCAAAGCGCCCTCGTACTTCGAAGTGGAAGATGGTTCAAAAGCTGAATATTTCGCTGCTTCCATTTTTCTGTTTTACAATGGCTTTCACATCCTTCATGTCGGGTCTTGCAATGTATGCCGAGCGCGCACTGACCTGGGAAGGAAAGGCTTTTGGAACAACCCAAGTGGGTTGGGTGATGACAATTGGTGGTGCCATGAGTTTTGTAATTCAAGCCGGCTTGCTCGGACGAGTTGCGAAATGGGCGAACGAACGAAGCATGAGTATGTTTGGTTTCGCTTCGATGGCGATTGGCTACTCACTTCTCGCCCCGGGCCAATCGGCGTATGTCTTCATCGGACTATTTTTATTTGGAAGTATTGGTCAGTCTTTTATTCGGCCTTCTCTCACGAGTCTGACCTCGCAAATGGCTGACAAATCTGAGCAGGGTCTTGCGATGGGTTCAAACCAGTCGATTCAGTCCATGTCGCAATTCATCGCCCCACTTCTTTCGGGCCTGATGATCGAGCACGCACTTTTACGTGAATGGACACTTTTCTGCTCGTGCTTTGCCATTGCCGGCTTCTTACTTTGCCTGCGCATTCCAAAGACAGTTCAGCACCGCAATTACGCTAATCCAGATTTTCCTAAGGGGACCAAATGAGTGGACAGCTTTGGCATTTTGACGTTGCATCTTCGGCCCTGGCCTTTCGCGCCGTCGCAGTTTACGTAGTTGTTCTTTTGCTCTTACGCATTTCGGGAAAGCGCCAGCTAGGTCAAATGGGCGCTACAGAGTTTGTCGCAATCCTTCTCATTTCAAATGCTGTGCAGAATTCGATGAATGGTGGTGATAACTCACTCATTGGAGGGCTTTGGCTCGCACTTATCCTTATCGTGATGAGCACGTTGATTTCATACCTCACATATCGCTTTAATTTCTTTAGCCGCGTTTTTGAGGGAACGCCGACCCTGTTGATCAACAAAGGCAAGATTATCGAAAAAAATCTCCATCGCGAGCGGCTGAGCATGAGCGAGCTCCGAACCCTCTTGCGCAAACAAGATGTGCATCACATCTCAGAGATCAGCACTGCCGTCTTAGAAGCCGATGGAACATTGAGCATTGCAAAAGTTGGCGACACCGATCTTAGAGATATTCCGATGTCAAACGAGTGAAAGAGGAGATGCGCATTGGCTTTCGAACAATGGTCTCTAAATAAAAAAGCCCACTCTCGCGAAGTGGGCTTTTCCTATTTGTGTTACTAAACGTGTTTAATGAACTGTGGCTCGCAATCACCGCTGATCGGGAATCATTTCAGAATTAGATTTGCGATTTAAATCGAGATTAAAGTTTAGACTTAGATTTTAAACTTTAAATTCGGTCCCAAAGTTAAAAGCCAAAACGTTGACGAAACTCAGGTGAAGTCACCATTCCGTCGACCACGCCTTCGATATTACCATATTGCAGCTGGTCCACGCTGTTCCGAAACCCACCAGGATCTGGCTGACGACCTAAAAGGCCTTGGTAGAGATTCACTGCGATCTGCGGAGCATTGAAGCGAGGCCAGATGTTTTGCTGGAACTCTGGACTATCAACCAACCCACGCGCGGCTTGACGAACTCCTTCGTAACCACCTTGCGAAATCGTCCAAGTGTTTGATTGCATACCTGACGGGTCGACATTACGGAAAAGAATTGCGCGGTAAAGTGCTTGCGTGATTTGCGACGCACGGTAAGCATCGATTCCGTAGCCCATCGGCGGCATTGGCCGTGGACCGCGACCGAAATCGCCCGGACCACCGCGACCGAAATCGCCTGGACCACCGCGACCGAAATCGCCCAGACCACCGCGACCGAAATCGCCCGGACCGCCTCGATCGAAATCGCCTGGACCGCCACGGTCTCCACCAAATTGCTGGCCACCTTGTTGTTGACCTGGACCCGCACCTGGACGACCGAAGTCCGCAAGACTGGTGGCTGATTGTAATGTCATACCTAAACCTAAAACTACGGCCATTGTTTTTGCGAAACTCGTAGCAAAACTTGTGAATTTCATATCGGTCTCCCCTATTTAAATCTAGGAACGTGGAGCATTTCCATCATTCGTACACCATACTCAATACAAGATCTGTGCTCAACCTTCATCCCTTTTCCGGTGTCAGTTTGACCACTCAATTCTCGTCCTCTGCGAACGGAACAGACGTAATTTCGGGATTTAGGCCAGACGTTAGGCCAGACGTTAGGCCAAATGCTAG
>JAYVND010000641.1:0-3342 GCA_043758635.1 Bdellovibrionales bacterium | reverse complement strand
CTACCCACTGCACTGCATTCTGGCCAACGAGCGCCTTGAACCCTGCCGCATCCTCATCGAGACCGTAACTTGTGCCCGGCGAGCTTGTGTCGGTGTGCAAAAATGAAATACCTCTTTTTCCAACCGGCACGTTAGTGACCCATTGAAAAACATATTGAACATACCAGTTTTGGTAATCAGCGATAAGCGGGTCGGCAATAGCTGACGGCTGCGTAGCGTATTCGTTAAAGTAGTCGTAGAAGATGACCTGCGATGCGCCCGCACTCGATTCACTTGCCGCGACAATTCCGCTCATCCATTGATTTGAAGCCGATAGAAAATTGACGAAGGCTGCGCTTTGCCAGTAGCTATTATGATCGAGCCAAGCGTCGCCGTAACCCCACTGCCACCAAGTTTGGTAAGGGTATTGAGTGCAGTCGTTTGTGTAAGGGCTTGTTTGATCGGCGCCACAAACGTAGTCGAGAATGTAGCGATTCGCGAATACAATCACGATGTTCATTTGATGTTGTTGAGCGAGCGCTAAGAAGTCTTTGAGATTTTTTTGCAGCCCAATGAATCTTTGTCCAGAAGCGTAATCCCATCCACCAAAGTGGGACATACCGAAGCCGCTATAGTTGGGCCAGAACATCAAGCGGAGAGTCGTAACGCCAAGGGCGCTCATTGAATCCATATCTTTAACAACTTGTGGGCGCATTGTCGGCCAAGCGGCGTCGTAAAGAACTTCTGATTGTTGGTACAGGATTCCGCCAATCGTTTTTGATTGTGGCCAATAGTTGATGCCAAACTGCGTGTTGGAATTTCCACCAACGGTTTGTGTTCTCTGACTGGGAGTCGCTTTTTTATTTTGGATGATCATGGCGTCGGCGGTTTTTCGAAGGGTGCTGAGTTGTTTGTTTTTAGAATTGGTGGGCGCATTTGTGCTTGCGTTTGTGAGGCTCCCAAGCGAGCTCATCTGCGAGCAACCCATGACGACAACAGAAAAGATAAGTGCGGTCATCAAAGGCAAAGAGTCTGCAGGCTTGATTATAAGGGACGATTTAGGAAAAGAAGTGAAGCGATTGCATGAGTCGATCTTTTTAGAATGAATCACATTGAGACGCATGAACAATCCCCCCGGATTTCGACATTCTGCGAGCAGTCGATACATCATGAGGATTGCAAAACGATGGCCTCTTCGAGAGCTCCCGAAGCTTGTCCCGTCCATTTGGAAGAGTGGCTGTGTCGACAGATTGGGCAGGACGTGTAAATGGTCAACAGCTTCGCTCACTCAGTTAGTAAATAACGCCACTCAGTTAGCTGTGATTGCAAAAATGCGCTACGCTCCCGTTCGGCCTCTCTAACTCAGACAGCTCTGCTAGCTTTAGAACTCAGCCTGCTCCATGTAAATACCCATTTAGCCAGCTTTGCGTAAATCTGAAACGTTTGGGGCAAAGCTATGTGCGGTCGCAATCCGGAACGCTTCTTGATATGCTGGGGGCGGCTCATTTCTGATGAAGCAGCCGCGGTCAATATATGGAAAAAGAGCAGCGTAGGATTTGACCGAATCGCCCGAGATTCTTCGTTGCACGCTCGCTCTCGAAATTTCAGACGTTGCGCCCAGACCAGATGCTCCCAAGAGTTCAGCAAATGCGTGAACGGTTTGAAGATGGTAATTGAAGACGCGAACTTTTTTGTCCGAAGGCACCAGGCCCGACATCAAGTGGGGATCGCTCGTCGCGACTCCAGTTGGACAGCGATTGGTGTTGCATTGGCGAGCTTGGATGCAGCCAATTGAGAGCATCATGCCTCGAGCGGAGTTACAGATATCGGCACCTAAGGCCATGCGCGAATAAATGTGAAAGCCCGTCATGATTTTGCCAGAAGCGATCACGCGAATGTGTTTGCGAAGATCAAAGCCGATCAACGCCTCGTGAACAAAGGTCAAACCTTCTTCTAGTGGACTGCCGACGCTGTTTGAAAATTCAAGCGGCGCCGCGCCCGTTCCGCCTTCGCCTCCATCCACCGTGATGAAGTCGGGCAGAATGTTCGTTTCGACCATTGCTTTGCAGATCGCAATAAACTCGTGAGGTTTACCTACGCAGAGTTTGAAGCCGACCGGTTTGCCATCAGCCAACTCTCGAAGCTGAGCCACGAACTCCAAAAGACCAATAGGCGTCGAAAAAGCTCGGTGAGCGGGAGGTGACACCACATCTTGGCCGGGGACGACTTTCCGAATGGCAACGATCTCGGGAGTGATTTTTGCGGCTGGCAAAATTCCACCGTGGCCTGGCTTCGCTCCTTGCGAAAGTTTAATCTCGATCATTTTCACCGAAGCATTTGTTGCTCGCTCTCGGAAACTTGTTGCACAGAAGTTACCGTCGGCAGTTCGGCAACCGAAGTAACCTGTTCCGATTTGCCAGACCACATCTCCGCCTTCAGCCAAATGGTAAGGACTCAATCCGCCTTCGCCGGTGTTGTGATAAAACCCCCCGAGTTTAGCTCCGCCGTTGAGAGAAAGTACCGCGACTTTGCTCAAAGCTCCGTAACTCATGGCAGAAATATTGAAAATGCTTGCGCTGTACGGTTGTTTGCAAAGTGGCCCACCGACCGCTACGCGAAGAGTGTGTGGGTCAACGTGTTTCGGTGCGAGAGAATGGGTGAGCCATTCGTAACCTTCGCCGTAAACATTTCGTTGCGTTCCGAAGGGTACGGTGTCGGTTTGCTGTTTTGCGCGTTGGTAAACAACTGAGCGTGTTTCGCGCGGGATAGGCATACCATCTGTTTCTGGTTCAATAAAATACTGTTGAATCTCTGGACGAATTGCTTCGAGCATGTAGCGAAAGTTTCCGAGCACTGGAAAATTTCGTAAAATTGCGCGCTTCTTTTGGAAGGCATCGCGGCATCCGACTACAAACAACGGAATTACGATGATAAGCGAAAGCAATGCCCATGGCGTGAGCCAAGACAGCATGACGATAAAGCTGAATACCACAAACGAGCTGATGAAAAACATTCTGCGCATAGAGCCTCCGTGCCCACTATCTTTTCGGCTCCAGCTCGTGGAGTCTCAAACTGAAATCGGAATTCGAGACGTTCGTCGTAGGATATGCTCGGAAATCCCTGAGTGTATTTCAGGCAGGGGAGGTCGAGTCAGATTTGGTTTTTTTGCTGACGAGGATTTCCTGCAAGGAATTGGGGCCGACGAAGGCAGGAAAGCGCACACTCACATTCAACTCGAGCGCTTCGGCCAGAAACTTGCCAATTTTCAAAAGCAATTTGCAGATGACTAAAATGCAGCCGATGATTTATACGTCGTGCCATCGATGGAATCAGGGGGAAGTCATGTTCAATTGGAATAAACCG
>JAYVND010000640.1:0-3345 GCA_043758635.1 Bdellovibrionales bacterium | reverse complement strand
TTTTTTATTTGTTTGCTCGATACGTAAAGCTGTCGTGTAGAGCCCGTTGAATTTATCAAGTGCTAAGCTGCAAAATCGAACCGTCATGAACAGGCCGTTGCCGTTTCGAATATTCTTTGAGCTGCAGCGCTCGTGGAGATCCATAGCACTCGGCGAGCGTACCTCATGACGATAATTCTGCGCCTTGATTTGCTCGTATCTACTTTCGACCAGCGCTCCCGCAGCCAGACTTGTAAGCTTGCCTACAATTCCGCCGCCACTTGATGAAGCAAAAGTTGTCACGTTCAATGCCGTTCGATCTTCACCCAAAAGCGAAAGACTGACGCCGCGGCAAATGAAAATGCTTTGACCTGTTTTTCCGTCCTCGTTCTGATTGCTTTGCCCGCAACCCGCATCAAAGGGAGCATGAAATCGAAGATGTCCAAACTTCTGAGATGTGTCGACCGACGGCTTGACAATGATTTTTACGTCGCTCTGACCAGCGCTTGTCGCGGCATTTGTCGCCGCGCTTGTTGCGAAAACGGTCGCCGAGGTGAGTGACTTTTTTTCTTGGCGTTCAATTTGATCAACAGCGTAAGCTCTCCATTCATCGCTCTTGAATTCGTGAAATTGGCGAGCATGATCGGCGATGGCGCGGAGGGCGCCCCAGGGAGAAAAATAGGAAATATTTTGCGCGTTCAACTGAATGGCGCGATTCACTCCGACAATCTGACCGTAGACGTTTAGACATGGACCACCCGACATTCCGGGATTGATCGGCATTGTTCCACTTAAGACAGTTCCGAATCCCATCAATCGCTCGCCGTTTAAGTTTCCCTGGGCCATGCTGAATCCCTCGGAATGGGGGAAACCAAAAGAATAGGCCGCTTCACCTGGTACGCTCGCACTCGCGAATTTAATCTCCAGCGGACGGGGAAATTCTGTCTCGACTTTGACGAGCGCGAGATCATTGACCGCATCGATTGTCACAATCTTTACCGGTAGCGTTTGATTGTCTTTTTCTAGGGCCATTTCAAATTTCTCGGACTTTTCGACGGCTTCGGCGACGACGTGAAAGTTCGTGATCATGTAGCCATTTTTGCGGATCGCAAACGCACTTCCGTGCCCCGTCTCAGACGTCGCTCCCTTTTCGCGAAAAACAAGTTTGAAAACATTCTCTCGAGCGTGGTTAAAAAGTTGATCGCCGGTGAGTGGAGCCATCTCAATTCGCGCCTGGATCGGAGGCGTCAGGTCCGAAGGCCTCAGGGCCGGGGGTAAAAACAGAGTCGAAACTTCAACAGCGCCTGGCGAGACATCCGGCCTTAGAGCCGCAGTTGGAAGCGATTGACTGGTCGGCCCCGCAAGAGTCGCCAATGGCTGCGTGCGCGGCGGCGCGATCTCTCTGACCACGCTCGATACCGTCTTCACCTTCGATTGTGGGCCACTTGCCTGTCTGTCCCCGCTTCTTTGAACAATGCGAGCGCCAGCGCCATCAACCTTTCCTTGAACACTGCCGACGCCACTGCCCGCGCTGTACATCTTCGCCGCGGTCTGCGAAAAAGCAGGCACGTACAGTAGAACAGAGATTGAAATTACCGAAATAAAACAATGCATGCACTTCGTGTCGGCATTCCAGGATTTTCACTCAATCCGAACTGTTGGGGTCCAGTCTTTGATCGAGTCTTGATTTCTAGGGCATTGCACGGCGGTCAATCCTAAGGTCCAATAAGCCCAAGAAAAATTTGGAACCAAAGAAATTTAAAATGATCACTCTCTCGCCGGTATAAGAATTATATTTTTCATCTCCCCTTGCAGGAGTGGTCGCGAACTGGCTAACCCAAGCTTCAGGAAAATGAGCCGCATGAATTTTAAAAACTTTGTTCGACCAACACTCAAAATTAAACGGATTTTTCGCGGCTCGGCGCTCTCTCTGTCGATTGTCGCTTCGACGCTATTTTCATTGAGCAGTTTTGCGCAGCTCAGTCCCCTCGCGCCATCGCCGTTTCGATATCACGGCGAGAGTGGTCGAGCCGCAGCTCAGCGAGCGTTGCGAACCCGTGACGGAAAGTTCAATCGAAAACCTCTCGATCCAGGCGATGTTTACAGCAGTCGTATGGACATCCACGCGGTCACTCCCGAACTTTTCAGCACCTGGAATCCTGAGTTAGATCCCCAGACAGTCTTTGAAGAAATTCGCAACAAACGTTATATCGAAGACCCGAGCCATCCTCATTTCTTGCGTCGGATCACTTGGCTCTACCCAGATGACGGCTGCTTCGTACGCGCAGAACTGATGTCTGAGCGCCTCCAAGCGATGGGCCTCCCCGCGCCAACTAAACTATTTGCGTTTGGTAGCCTCAATGTGAAGACGCCCTACTCGCCTTCGGGAGAAGTGAATTGGTGGTACCATGTCGTCGTTGCTTATCAAGTTCACGATTCAGGCGGTGATTCGGTCATCGTTTTTGATCCCGCCGTAGAATCAAGCGCTCCCCTCAAAATGAGCGCGTGGCTTGAAGATATCGGCGCCGTTGGTGAAGCTAGCGTGAGCGTATGTGATGCGGGAGCATTTTCGCCAAGCAGTTTTTGCAAGAATTCAACACCGAAGGCGGAAATTATCGTGAAATCTGCTGAGCTGAGCTTTCTGAACGCCGAATGGGAACGGATGTTTGAGCTAGAACTCGAGCCAGAAAATATCTTGGGTGATTTTCCCCCGTGGCTTAATCTCTGACCTTCGTTTTTACAAAGAATCATCATTCTACCCGCCACACGAAATGGAGATTTATGAAATATGCCGTGATCATTTGTAGAGTTCTCTTGGGTCTTGGTTTTACCATTTTTGGTCTGAATATTATGCATCCATTTATGCCACAACCGGAAATGATCCCCGGTTCTTTGCAAATGCAATTCTTCACAGTGATGATGCCGACACATTGGATGAGCATTGTGGGACTTTTTCAACTTCTAGGTGGCTTGCTCGTGTTGATCGGTGGGACAGCACCGCTTGGACTTGCGATTCTTGCTCCGGTGCTTGTTAACATTCTCCTGTTTCATATTTGCATTATGAATGGTGACGGTCTAGTTCCTGGACTTGTGTTCTCGGTCATCGAGTTGTTTTTGATGTATGCCTACCGCGCAAACTTCAACGGACTGCTCACCGCGAGCGCTAAGCCTGCCTGACTGCTTACGCTGCCGTTCGAGCCTTAAATTTGCAAGCGGCTTCAGCCTCTGCTCTTAAAAGCGAGTTACGGAGTCTGGCAAACACCATTTTCGTAAGCGACATCCCAGCAGCTCCGTGCAAACGGCATATCAAAGAACGGTGATGCATCGGCGCCGCTAAATGTTCCATCTGCAAACTGGAGACTTGGC